>JAPKDK010000358.1 GCA_028872645.1 Verrucomicrobiota bacterium | reverse complement strand
AAGAAACTTGGCCCGAACCATCCCCACACGAAGCTCGTGAAAGGCCAACTGGACGCGCTGAAGGAGTGATTGGCGCGGCGATCAGGCTGTTTGGCAGGCCGGACCCTTGATCGAGCGCGCCCGATGGCCTGTTTGGCGGGCGGGATGAAGGGTTTTGCGCTCCAGATGCCTTGTTTGGCCGGCCAAACCTTTATTCCGGCGGTCAAAACGCTTGTTCCCACGTTCAAAACCTAAGGTTTGTTCCTCCAGAAAACCCTATTTTCCAGTGGGTTTTAGTGATTCCTGATTTTTTTTGAAGAAATTTTAGAATTCTGGGCGGGATTTCATAAGATATATAAAGGCAATCCTGCATTTGCTGCATACTGCTTAAAGTAGCCTGTCGATATAGGCTCGGCTGTGGGTAAATCCGCTTGGCGGGCCGCAGCGGTGGGATGCCTGCATCACATTTGAAGGGGTAATCATTTTACACTTGGCCAGTGGCTGCGCTGGCTCTAAAAATATCGCCTTCCACCATGGTGATGACCGCACAACCCAACTGGCGCAGCCTTGATGATGAGGCGTTGCTGGAGCGTCGCATCAGCGGCCTGGGGCTGCGCATGGAGGGGGTGGTGGCCGATTGCATCGGGCAACTGTACCGCGAGCTGGAGGCGAAGGGGTTGGCGTTGATGCCGCCTTGTCATATCGGCGATGAATGGTTTTGCCCGGAAGGGTGCGCCGCGATTTTTATTCCGTTTTATTTATTTGATGACCGGCTGCGAAAGCTGGAGCGTAAGATGGTGCTGGAGGTGGAAGGCGGCACGCGCGATGAGTGCATGAAGCTGCTGCGGCATGAGGCGGGTCACGCGTATTCGTACGCGTACAAGTTGCAACGTAAGAAGAAGTGGCAACAGCATTTCGGGCTGGCTTCGCAGGAGTATCCGGAGACATACCGTCCGCGGGGTTATAGCCGATCATACGTCGTACATCTGGATGGCGGCTACGCGCAGATGCATCCGGATGAGGACTGGGCGGAGACTTTCGCAGTATGGCTAGCGCCGGGGAATCGTTGGCGGCGCAAGTACGCGAGCTGGCCGGCTTTGCGCAAGCTGGAGTATGTGGAAGAATTGATGGAGTCGCTGGCGGGGAAGGAGCCGGTGCATTTGGAGGCGTACCGCGCGACGACGGAAAGCAGTTTGCGACTGAAGTTGCGGACGTATTATCGGCGCAAACAAAAGGCGTATGCGGAGACGTTCCCGGATTTTTATGATGGGGATTTGCGGCAATTGTTTGTGGCAATGCCGGTGGAAAGGAAGGGTTACTTAAGTGCCTCGCGGTTTATGCGGCAGCGGCGACAAAGCATTGTGGGGGCGGTAAGCCAATGGACGCGTGAACCGAAATATCGCGTGAATGAACTGCTCAGTGAGCTTGTGGATCGTGCGGAGGAACTGGAATTAGCAGCCGACCCGCATGATTCAGAATTGCCTTCGCAGCTGGTTTCGTATATAACATCGCTCGTGATGAACCACCGGTTTACGGGGCGGTTCAAACACGTGCGTTGATTTTTTCGGCGCATATTTCACAAACCAGGAGGGGGGATTCCAATGGCAGAGAAGCCGAAAGTGCTCGTGTTGTTCGACGTGGGCGAACCGACGAGTTTGGATGACGATTACACCGAGGATCTGAAGTCGGAAGACTGGAAGACGGAGCGGCACGTGCTGCGCGCGCTGAGGACGTCCGGGTTTCCCTTCGCGATGCTCGGGGTACACGACGACACGGGGCTGGTGCGCGATATGATCGAGCGCTACCAACCGGATGTAATTTTCAATATGGTGGAACAGTTCGCCAATTCATTGGGGAACGAAAACCGGATAACTTCATTCTTAGAATTACAGGGATTGCCGGTGACCGGTTGCGGCTCGACGGGCATCACGTTGTGCAAGGATAAGGTGATTTCAAAAAAGATCCTGAGCTATCATAATGTGCGCGTGCCTCAGTTTGTGGTGCAGCAGCCCGGACGGCTTGTCCGGCTGGAGAAGGGGATGCGGTTTCCGCTAATCGTGAAGCCCGTGCGCGAGGAGGCGAGTCAGGGCATCAGTCTCAAGAGCGTGGTGAATAATGAGGCGGAGTTGGTGAACCGCGTGTGCTTCGTGCACGAACGATTCCGGCAGGAGGCATTGGTGGAGGAGTACATTGATGGCAAAGAAATTTACGTGGGCGTGATGGGTAACGACCGGTTGCAATGCTTCCCAGCACGCGAGATGGTGTGGGGCCGCAACGTGCCACCGCAATCGCGCTTTGCGAGTTATCGCGTGAAGTGGGATGAAGATTACCGCAAGCGTTGGGGCATCCGCAATCGCTTCCTGCCGCCACTTCCTGCTGCTGATCAAAGGCGGTTGGAGACGGAATGCAAAAACATTTATCGCGCGCTCAACCTCAACGGCTACGCGCGGCTGGACCTGCGGCTGACGCCGGAA
>JAPKDK010000357.1 GCA_028872645.1 Verrucomicrobiota bacterium | reverse complement strand
AAGGCTGGCAGCGCGCATGCGAGATTGTCCGCAACCATCGCCTGTGGGAACTTTACCTCACCAACGAAGCCCACATTGCGCCCGACCACGTCCACGAGGACGCCGAGATTATCGAGCACATGCTCGGCGAAGAAACCGTGCGCGAACTCGAACGCGCCCTGAACCACGCCACCCGCGATCCGCACGGCCGATCCATCCCCGGCTTGGCCGACCTCGCCTCCGGCAGCACTCCCTTCGGCCCGCCCGAAACCGTCACCGGCTACTCCTCCCGCCAATGAACGAACTGCTCCCCGCATTTGAATGGCAGCAGCACGTAATTGCCCCGTGGACCACCGGAATTAAGTCCACCCTTTGGATCGTACTCATGGGCTTCTTCGTCGCCACCGCGTGCGGGCTCCTCGGCAACTACCTCATCCTGCGCCGCATGGCCCTTGTCGGCGACGCCATTAGCCACAGCGTGCTCGCCGGCATCGGCGTCGCCGTCGTGCTCACCCTGCAACTAGACACCCCCACGCTTTTCATCGCCGCCCTCGCCGCCGGACTGGCCACCACCCTTATCATCGAAATCATCCATCGCTACACCCGCGTGAAACAAGACGCCGCCATCGGCATCGCATTCACCAGCCTCTTCGCCATCGGCGTGATTCTGATTAGTATGAAATCAGGGAAAGTGCATATCGACACTGAATGCGTGCTGTACGGCGAAGTCGCCCTCGTGCCGCTGGAAAAATTTAAGCTGAGCCTCTCCCCCGCACTCGCCGGTGCCGTCGACAAACTGCCGATGTCCGAAGTCTACCTGCGCGGCAACGACCTCGTGATGGCGCCCGATGTCATCCGAATGGGCTTCGTCGCCCTCGCCGTGGCCTTGCTCGTATGGATTTTTTACAAGGAACTCCTCGTTAGTTCCTTTGACCCCGCGCTCGCCTTCTCCCTCGGCATCAACGCCACGGTCGTCCACTACGCCCTGATGGCGCTGCTGTCCGTAGTCGTCGTCAGTGCCTTCGAATCCGTCGGCGCAATCCTCGTCGTGGCCATGCTCATCCTCCCTGGCGCCACCGCGCATTTGCTCTCCGCCCGCTTGCCCGTCATCCTTGCCCTCACCGTCCTCCACGCCGCCCTCGGAACTTTATTAGGATTTCATTTGGCCACCTGGCTAAATTGCTCCATCGCCGGAGCCTTCGTGGTCGCCGGCATGGGCCTCTTCCTCCTCGCCTGGCTCCTCAGCCCCCATGACGGACTCCTCGCCCACTGGCACCGCCGCCGCAATCTGAAGCTGGAGCCCCCCGAAGAAATTTCCAGCACCCCGCCAGCTGGAAACTGAAAAACTTCCCAAACCCCAACCAATCCGCCAAAGTAACCGCCAACGGGCCCGTAGCTCAATCGGTTAGAGCAGCGCACTCATAATGCGTTGGTTGCAGGTTCAAGTCCTGCCGGGCCCAGTTTTAATTCTCCCCCTGCTTTAATTGCCTTTGGGCGAGGTAGGTTTGGAGGTAGCGGTCGGGAGGGGCTTCGGCTTGGGCGGTTTGCCAGAGGTCGGCTAGGGTTTGGGCGGCGGTTTTCAGTTGGGTTTCTAGGAAGGCTTTTCCAGCGGCGGGGGTTTTTGGGCTGAGCCCTTTTTCTTTGTCCAACTGATAGAGGGGTTCCATTTTTATGTGTTGGGTGAGGATGTAATTAAGGGCGTATTGGAAGTGGCCGCTGGCGAGGTCGCGTGATGGGGGGCGCTCGATGAGTTTGGCGGGGCGCAGTTGTTTGGTGATTTCGGCGCGGTTGGGGGCTTGGGTGGCTTTGAAGAAGCCGCCGTCGATCCAGGAATGGAAGCGTCGGCTAGTGGTGTAGCCTTTGGGGTTGTCGCCCACCCAGCCGTTGAAGTGTTTGGTGGTGTGGAGGGGTTGGGCGGCGTCACCGACGTAGTGGCTGAGGATTCCCATTTGGTAAATGACGTTGGCTCGGGCGTTGGTTTTTTCTTCAGCGGTGCCCATTTTTTCATAAACTTTGAGATAAGAAAATGCGCTGACGAGTTTGAGGTAGTTTTCGTTGATGGCCCACGGCAGAAAACCGGGGTGGCCTTTGATGTGGTCGGGATTGGCTTCGGGCAGCTCGAGCTTTAGGCGGGTGCGGGCGTTGGCCATTTGCTCGACGTAGCGGTAGCGGAAATGGCTGAGGTTGGCGGGTTTAATTTGGTATGGTTGGAGGTCTTCAATATCAAAATAATGGTCAAGGCTGTTGAGGTGGCGCAGGGCGCGGTCGCGGTTGTTGCGCCAGCGATCGGGTTCGCCGCTGAGGAAGAGGATGCGCTCACGGTTGGCGGGCAAGCGCACGAAGGCGGGGAAATCTTTGGCGAGCGTGGTGAGCGCGAGGTCGTTGATGAGCCGATGCCGCTCGTAATCCCAAGCGTGGGCGGTGAGGGTAAACAACAGCGCGGCGATGGCCGCGATGACACTGCGTTGGTGCTTCAT
>JAPKDK010000356.1 GCA_028872645.1 Verrucomicrobiota bacterium | reverse complement strand
AGTAGCAAGAGCACCCGCGCACATTAGCGAGATGCTCGATGGAGAGCCGCAGCCGGCGCGGCCCCGTGGGGCCGACCATTAGCCAATAGTGATCGCGCGGGAAGGCGTCGTCATCCAGCGTGTCGGAAAACTCGCTGTAATCGATCTTGTAATCCTCCCAGCCGATGCGTTGCTTGGGCATACCGGTGGTACCGCCGGTTTCAAAAATGTTGAAGGGCTTCCCCTTGAATTTGGCGGGCACCCACACTTCCGGCTGCTTTTCGCGCAGCCATTCGTCCTGAAAATTTGGAAACTTCGCCAGCAAATCGTCGAGGCACTTCACCTCCGCCGCCGGATCCCAGCCCGCGTCCTTGGCCCAATCCAGCCAAAAGGGGCACCCTGTTTCCGGCGAGAAATGCCATTGCACAATCTCCACCACATGCGCATCGAGCGCGGCTTTTGCTTCCTCAGTTTTTTGATTCAATTCAGACATAAATCTTTGTATCAATCGCGCGAACTCCGGTCATTCGAGCCCCTCGAATCATTCGAATTATTGGCCCTTGGAAAAAACCGGTTCACCAAACGCGCTTCGGGTGGCGAGCTGCACAGCGAGCCAATCACCAACGCCGCCGCCGAAGCCAGCGTGAGGGGCGCGATGGGCAACATCCCGAGAACTAAAAAATGTTTGTCCGCGCCGTAGCCGGATTGGTGGAACCAAAAAACCCAAAGGCCCGTCGTCACCGCCATGCACGCGTACACGCCCACCGCTGTCACGCGTTTCCAATACAGCGCGGCGAAGACGATGGGGAAAAGCGCGGCGAATCCCGTGAAACACCAAATACCAAGGCCGAACACGCTGGCTGTTTCCATCAGCGCCAGTGAAGCGAGGTACGCCACCGCCACCACGCCCACCACGAAGATCCGCGCCAGCTTCAGCGTGTCTGCGTCGCTATAATAATCCTTGCCGCGAATGGGAATGACGATGTCGTTGGTGAACATCGTGCCGAGGCAGGCGAATTGTGAATCGAGGCTGCTCATAATCGCCGCCAATACTCCGGCCATCAGCAGGCCCAACAGCCATGGGTTGGCAATTAAATTCACCATCGTCCCCAGCACTTCGCTGGGATTTGAAATGGAAATGTCTCCGGCGGCTGCCAAGCCCGCCGCCCATACGCCAATTAAAATACACGGCAGCCAAACGATGGCGATGCAGATGGGATGCGCGACGATGGCCAATCGAAACGTTTTGGCGTCCTTCGCCGTGAGCCAATGCTGGAACACGTGCGGGAACATACCGATGCTGACGGGAATAAACAGAAACGTGATGAACACCAAATGCGTCATCGAAGGCTTGGGCACGGTCGGCTCCTCGAGCCCTTTCATTTCTGCCCCACCGGCGGCCTCATTGTTCATGGCCTCCATCATTTGTTCTTCGTATTCCTGTTGTTGCTCCTCGTATTTTGCAGCCGCACCGGGATGCACGCCGCGCGCCAGTCGCTCAGGTTTATGGGTTTCCACATATTCGGTGGCGCGTTTGATATTGTAAATAATGCCGGCTTCTTTGGGGTTGTACTCTGGGTTTTTTTGGGCCACGGCGGATGAAATCATCAAGAAGGCAACGATGCCGGTGAACATAAACACCAGCGTCTGAAACGTGTTCGCCCAAGCCGTGCTGCGGACGCCGCCGAGGAATACGTACGTGAGCACCACGCCGCAGATGACGAGACCAGTGATCCACGGGGCGATGCCGCCCTCGACCATTCCCTGCGTGGTGCCCTGCACAAATTTGCCGGCGCTGATGATGCCAATCAAAAGATACGGGATGATGAGCAGCACGAGCAAAACGAAGAGCACGGTGCCGAGGGTTTGGGAATTGAAACGGTCGCGGAAGAATTGCACTTGGGTGACGTAGCCGTGGCGTTTGCCGATGGCCCAAAGACGCAGGCCGATGATGAAGAAAATCGCCGAGTGGATGATGCCGCTCCACGCCGCCACCGCGCCGTACGTGGCCACGCCGGTGGTGAAGGCTTTGCCGGAGGAACCGACCAGCGCGAAGCCGGTCATCGTGGTGCCGAACACGCTCATCAAGAGCATAAATGAACCGATGGATCGGCTGGCCACAAAGAAATCTTTGGTGGTGCCGCGAAAAAATTTACTACTGAAAATGCCGAGGCCTAGCAGTAAAACGAGATAACCCAACACAACCCAAAGCGGGATGGTGGAAGTGGAAGCAGCGAAAATAATCATTCAGTTTTTAAGATGGGTTGTTGGGGGAATTGGAGGTGCCGCCGCCGTTGCCTTGGCCACCACTGCGGCCGCGACCGCGACCACCACGGCGTCGGCGTGAACGGCCTTCGCCGCCGCCATCGCCAGAGCGTTCAGTGCGCTCGCTGCGTTCGCCACGATCGCGATCGCCTGAAGGGCGGTAGTCGCCGCGTTGGGTGCGTCCGCGATTGTCGCGACCGCCTTGGCCTCTGCCGCGAT
>JAPKDK010000057.1 GCA_028872645.1 Verrucomicrobiota bacterium | reverse complement strand
CATCGGCTGGACAAAGATACGAGCGGCTGCATCGTGGTGGCCAAGAACGACGCCGCGCACCTCGCGCTCTCCGCGCAGTTTGCCGAGCGCACCACCACCAAAATTTATCACGCCCTCGTGTGCGGCCAACCCTCCAAGCCAAAGCACACGGTGAAAGAGCCGTTGGCGCGCCATCCGGTCCATCGCAAAAAAATCGCCATCACGCCCAATGGCCGCGAAGCGCACACAGATTTTCGGGTGCTGGAAAAACTCAATCGCTCCGCGCTGATGGAAGCCACATTGCACACCGGCCGCACGCACCAAATCCGCGTGCACCTCCAGCACCTCGGCTGCCCCGTGGTGGGCGATTCCGTCTACGGCGGCCGCCCCGCCCGCGACTTCACCCAAGCCACCGGCTACACCGCCCCGCGCCAAATGCTACACGCTTTTTCATTGGGCTTCGATCACCCCTCCAGCGTTAAACGCCTCACGCTGGAAGCGCCCTTTCCGGAAGATTTTACCAAGGCGATGGACTTTTTGAAGATTCGCTAAAACAAGCGAAAATCCCAGTTTTTCTGCTTTTATTAAGCCATCGGGTGCGCTATGCTCCGCCCTCCGTTTATGGCGAAACTGACTGTTAACGACCTGAATTTGCAGGGAAAACGCGTGTTTACGCGGGTGGACTACAACGTGCCGATGGAGAAAACCGGCAGCGCGATGGTCATCAATGATGACACACGCATCCGCGCCACGTTGCCCACGCTGATAGCGCTCATCGAAAAAGGCGCGCGCATCGTCCTTGCCTCGCATCTTGGCCGGCCCAAAGGCGAGCGAGTGGCTTCGATGAGCTTGCGACCGGTGGCCGATAAGCTCGCCGAACTGCTCGGCCAACCCGTGGCTTTCGCCGATGATTGCGTGGGCGAGATCGCTCAGGTCGCGATTAACAATTTGCAGAACGGCGAAATGCTGCTGCTGGAAAACGTCCGATACCATTCCTGCGAAGAGGCCAACGGATCGGACTTCGCCGAACAACTCGCGGCCAACGTGGATGTGTTTGTGAACGACGCCTTTGGCGCGGCACATCGCGCGCACGCGTCAACAGCGGGGATCGCGGAAGTCATCACCGCGCGCGGCGGCCAATGCGCGGCGGGTTTGTTGATGGAACGCGAACTGCAATTTCTCGGCGAAGAATTGGATGCACCAGACAAGCCGTTCGTGGTCATCCTCGGCGGCGCGAAGGTTTCGGATAAAATCAAAGTCATCGATCGCTTAATCGAAAAGGCCGACACGATTTTGATTGGCGGCGCGATGGCCTACACCTTCAAACTCGCGCTCGGCAAGTCCGTGGGCAATTCGCTGGTGGAACCGGATAAAGTCGACATCGCCCAAGCCGCACTAGACAAAGCCGCCGAACGCGGCGTGGAATTCCTGTTGCCGAACGATAATTTAATTTCACAAATGAATGATGGCGCGTGGGCCAATCCCGTGCTGAACAGTGCCGAGGACATCCCCGATGGCCGCGAAGGCGTGGACATCGGCCCCGCCACCGCCGCGCGTTACGCCGAAGCTATCACCGGCGCAAAAACAATTTTGTGGAATGGCCCGATGGGGATTTTTGAGGACGCCCGTTTCGCCAAAGGCACGATGGCCGTCGCCGTCGCCGTGGCGGCCGCCACGGGCGCGGGTGCGGTGAGCATCATCGGCGGCGGCGACAGCGTGAAGGCACTGAACCAAAATGGTTTGGCCGGACAAGTCACTTTTATGAGCACCGGCGGCGGCGCGAGCCTTGAATTTCTCGAAGGAAACGAACTGCCCGGCGTAGCCGCGCTTTCTGAAAAATGATTTGAACGAATGAATAAAGACCGAAAATTAATTGTCGCAGGAAACTGGAAGATGAAGAAAACCGTGGCCGAAGCCGCGGAACTGGTGGACCGCCTCAAGCTCGAACTCGCCAATCAAACGGAAGTGGACGTAGTGCTGTGCCCGCCCTTCACCGCGTTGGAGAGAGTGTCGGTGGCCATTCGCGAAACTCGCATCCGCCTTGGCGCACAAAATATGAGCGAGCAAGATTACGGCGCATTCACCGGCGAGATTGCCGCCGGAATGTTGCGCGAGTTGCTGGTGCACTTCGTGATTCTCGGCCATTCCGAGCGGCGCGCGATCCAAAAGGAAACGGACGCGCTCGTGAACGCCAAGACTAAAGCCGCACTGGCGGCGGGTCTCAAGCCGATTGTTTGCGTGGGCGAAACGCTCGCCCAACGCGAGGCCAACCAAACCGAGGAAGTGGTGGGCGAACAAATTCGCGGCAGCCTTACAGGGTTGACGGATGAGCAGTTGCGCGACACCATCATCGCTTACGAGCCCGTTTGGGCAATCGGTACCGGCAAGACCGCCACGACCGAACAGGCGCAAGCCGCGCACGCGTTCATTCGCGGCCAGTTGCCCCCCAGCGTGTCCGCCGAAGTGCGTATCCAATACGGCGGCAGCGTGAAGCCCGACAACGCGCGCGAGCTGATGAGCCAACCCGATGTGGACGGCGCACTCGTGGGCGGCGCGTCACTGGAAGCAAAAAGTTTTATTGAAATTATTACCAACACACTCAATTAAGGAAACCCAATGGATATTTTAAATTTCGCTCTCACCATCATCCTGTTTTTGATCAGTCTGTTTCTTATTCTGCTGGTCCTCGTGCAACTGCCTAAAAAAGACGCCGGCCTCGGCACAGCCTTTGGCGGCGGCACCACTGACGCCCTTTTCGGCGCCGGTGCCGGCAACGTGCTCACCCAGCTCACCAAATATTGTACTATCCTGTTCCTCGTCCTGTGCCTCGTGCTCTCCATCATGAACAAACGCGGCAGCGAAACAAACACGGCCGGCACGGATAAAGGCAAAACCAAACCACAGGAACCCGTCGCTCCGATTGGCAAAAGCAACGGAGGCGCAATTCCTCCAAACTCGGGCAATGGAGGCAGCACTGTTTTAATTCCTCCCACCGAAACCAACGCGCCCACCGCACCCCTCACCAATAATCCTGCACAGCCTTCCACAAACGCGCCAGCCATCGACCCTGCTCCTGCGACGGGCGATGGAGGAGAAAAGAAAAAGTAACCCTGTGCCCAAGGCATTGGTGGAGATTTCCAAACTGCTTCCGGCAAGATGCCGACAGCAAAGTTATGTGACGCGTTGTTTGATGGAGCCCACGCTGTCGCGCGGGATGGCGTCAATGAGGCGTTGGGTGTAGTCCTCGGCGGGGTTTGCGTAGATCACTTCGGCGCTGCCTTGTTCTACGATTTTCCCGGCGCGCATGACGGCCATGGTGTCGGCCATAAATTTGACGACGCTGAGATCGTGGCTGATGAAAATGTAGGTGAGATTGCGCCGCGCTTGGAGTTCCTTCAGCAAATTCAAAACCTGTGCTTGCACGGAGACATCCATCGCGCTGACGGCTTCGTCGCACACGATGAACTCTGGTTCCAGCGACAGCGCGCGCGCCACGCAGATGCGCTGGCGTTGGCCGCCGGAAAATTCGTGCGGATAGCGGCGCAAAAATTGCGGTTCCAAGTCGACCTCCTCCAGCAAAGCCGCCGCGCGATCGCGCCGGTCGCTGTGGCTGCTGCCGATGCCGTGCACCACCATCGGCTCGGTGAGCGCCTGTTCGATGGTGAGGCGCGGGTTGAGCGAGGAATACGGATCTTGGAAAACGATTTGCATTCGCTTGCGCAGCGGCAACATCGCGGCAGCGTTGCGACCGGCGATTTCCACGCCCATGAATTTCACACTGCCGCTAGTGGGCACCACGAGATTGAGGATAGCGCGGCCGGTGGTGGTTTTGCCGCAACCGGATTCGCCGACAAGCCCGAGCGTGCTGCCACGTGGCACCGTGAAACTGATACCGTCCACCGCTTTCACCCATCCTTCCGGGCCGTAGAAAAACCCGCTGCGCTCGGGGAAATGCACGCAGAGGTCGTTGACTTCGAGGAGCAAATCGGTTTCGTCGATTTCCGGCTCATCGATTTTTTGCATCGCCTCGATGCGCGCGGCGGCATCGGGTTTTTCGCTTAGCTCGATTTGGCCGTCCACTTCCGTTTCATCGAGATAATCGGAAACTATGGGCAACACTTTGAACGTCGATTCCAATCGCGGCCGACACGCGAGCAGGCCCTTGGTGTACGGATGCTGCGGGTTTTCAAAAATGGGCAGCACGTCGCCCTGCTCCACGATGTGGCCTTGGTACATTACCACCACGCGATCGGCCAGCTCGGCAATCACGCCCAAGTCGTGCGTTATGAAAATTACCGAAACGCCGAGGTCGGTTTGCAAATCCTTGAGCAACTGTAGGATTTGCGCCTGCACGGTGACGTCCAGTGCGGTGGTCGGTTCATCGGCGATGAGCACTTCGGGATCGGTGATGAGCGCCATCGCGATCATCACGCGCTGGCGCATCCCGCCGGAGAACTCGTGCGGATACGAATGAACGCGCTTGGCGGCATCGCTCATACCGACTTTCTCGAGCATAGTGATGGCACGTTTGAGCGCCTCTTTGCGATTAGCTTGTTCGTGGATCAGCAGCGGCTCAATAAGCTGCTCGGAAATCCGCAGGTACGGATTGAGCGAAGTCATTGGATCCTGAAAAATCATCGAGATGCGTTTACCGCGCAGCGACCGCAGCACCGCCTCATCGGTGGTGAGCAAATTGTGATTATCAAAATTGGCCGTGCCGCCTTCGATGCGTCCGGGCGGTTGCGGCACGAGACCCATCAGCGTGTGCACCGTCACCGATTTGCCCGAGCCCGATTCGCCCACGATGCCGAGAATCTCGCCCTTCTCGAGCGTGAACGAAATGTCATCCACCGCCTTCACCACACCGTTCCGCGTGTGAAAGTAGGTTTTTAAATTGTCGACTTCGATCAGTGCCATATCAGTCCTTTGATGATTTGGGATCCAGCGCATCGCGCAATCCGTCGCCAATAAAATTCAGGCTAAACAAGGTCAGCGAGAAAAACGCAGCTGGGAATAGTAGCAGCCACGGGTAATCCTCCATGCCCTCGGCGCCCTGCTTGATGAGCACGCCCCACGAAGTGTCCGGCGCCTGCACGCCGAGCCCGAGGAAGCTGAGCACCGACTCAAGCAGCATCACCGCCGGCACAGTAAGCGTGGTATAAATAATCACCGGTCCGAGCAGATTGGGCAGCAGGTGGCAAAAAATGATTCGCATTCGGCCATAGCCAAGCGCCACGGCGGCCTCGACGAATTCCTGATTTTTCAACGCCATCACCTGCGCGCGAACAATCCGGGACATGGTCAGCCATTCCACAAAGCCGATGGCGAAAAAGAGCAGTAAGAAGTTGCGCCCGAACATGACCATGAGCAGCACCACGAAAATGAGAAACGGCAACGCGTAAAGGACATCCACGATGCGCATTAAAAACTGATCCACGCGACCGCCAAAATAACCGGCGACCGCGCCCCAAATGACGCCGATGACCAGCGACACCGCCGTGGCCATGAAGCCGACGGCGAGCGAAACTCGACCGCCGCGCAGCACGGCGGCGCAGAGGTCGCGGCCAAGTTTATCGGTGCCCATCAGATGGCGGGCGGGCTGGATGGCGGCCGGTTCCAGCGGCGTGTTGCAGACATAACAGTTTTCATCTACTGAATAAAGATGCACATAATCGTGATTCGGACAGACAAAGGAGTGCTTATCCGACAAGGGCGGCCGGGCTTGATAGGGTAAATCGATAGTCTCGTGGTCGTAAGGCAGCAGCGAAGGACCCACGAAGCTGAGCAGCGTGACCAACGAAAACGCGCACAGGCCAAACACTGCCATCTTGTTTTGAAACAAGCGACGCCGGGCGTCCTTCCAAAGGGAGGTGCCTTCATCGAACTTAACATCGGCTAGGCGGTCGCGTTTCATTGGGCTCGGATACGGGGGTTGAGCCAAGCTTGAAGGATGTCGACGATGAGGTTAAGCATCAGGATAAGCGTGGCATAAAAAAGCACGGTGCCGAGCACAAGGGTATAATCGCGATTGGTGGCTGCTTCAATGAAATGGCGACCAAGGCCCGGGATGGTGAAAATGGTTTCGATGACAAAGGAGCCGCTGATGATACCGGCAAAGGCTGGCCCGAGGAAACTAACGGTGGGGAGCAGTCCGCCACGCAGGGCGTGCTTCACCACTACGCGCGTCTCGGTGAGGCCCTTGGCTCGGGCGGTCTTGATGAAATCTTGACTGAGCGTCTCGAGCATACCCCCACGAGTGAGCCGGGCCACCATGGCGGCGTAGAAAAATCCAAGAGTGCAAGCCGGCAACACACGGTCACCCGGCCAGCCTTCGGGGAAAAACCCTTCCCCACCCCAAGCTGACCATCCGGCCACGGGGAACCATTCCAGCCACAGGCCGAACACCAGCACCAGCAGCGGCCCCATCACGAAGGTGGGCAGGCAAATGCCTGCCATCGCGAACGACATTGGAGCGTAGTCGAGGATAGTGTTTTGCTTTAAAGCCGCGATGGCGCCGGCGGTGATGCCCAGAAACAGCGCGATTGCCATCGAATAGAGGCCCAGTTCCAGGCTTTTGGGAAACGATTCGCGGATGATGTCATTTACGCTTTTGCCCTTGTGCTTGAAGGATGGGCCCAGTTCACCCTGCAACAAGCCGGAGCGTTCCAGGCGAAACACCTCCACCTCAGATATGTTGGTGGTGGTGTTTTGATCCAAGAACCTAGCCAGCCATTGGGTATCGCCCTGCATCGTTTTCACCTCGGCGGTGGCGGTTACGCGCAAGGTGGCGTTCACATCTTCGCGCCGGTATTCTTTCGAGTCTTCACCGGACGCAAAGGTCACCCGATGCTTGTTCACTTCCTTGGCGGTTACGCCGAGATAAATGAGGTACTGTTTCCAAAGCGGCTGATCCATCCCGTAGTAAGCCTTGATGCGGTCGCGCACTTCCTCGGTCATTTCCTTTTCATCGCTGAACGGATCGCCCGGCGCCATCCGCACCATAAAGAAAGTGATGGTGGCGATGACCCAGAGGACCGGGATAAAAAAAATCAGCCGCTTGAAAATATACCGGAACATTGCGCGCGGCTACTCGAGGTGGATGTATTTATAGGGATGATGATCGAGGATGTTTGGGTACCATCCGCGCACGGTGGGTTTCACGAGGGACAGGCTCACGTAAAAGTAAATTGGGATGACCGGCATCTCGTCGAGCAGGATGGCTTCGGCTTCCTGAAATTTCTCGAAGCGCGCCGAGGGGTTGCTGGCCTGACTGGCTTCCTGGATGAGCTGATCGTAACGGGCATTGGTCCAACCGGTTTGGTTGTTGCCGCCGCCGGTGAGCCACATATCGAGGAAGGTGTTGGGGTCGTTGTAATCGCCAATCCATCCGGCGCGGGCGACGTCGTATTTAATTTTGTTGACGGTGTCCAAATACACTTTCCACTCCTGATTGAACAGCCCCACATCAATGTGAAGGGTTGTTTTCCACATTTGCTGGAGCGCCTCGGCGACATGTTTGTGAGCCTCGCTGGTGTTATAATAAATATCGATCTTGGGAAAGCCGCGGCCATCAGGATAACCCGCTTCAGCCAATAATTGGCGCGCGCGGGCGGGGTCGAATGTGAACTTGGCCCGCGACGTGTAGCCGGCGGTGTTGGGTGGGGTCATGTAATAAGCTGGGATTTGGCCGGCCTTCATTACAAAGCGCGTAATCTCGTAGCGGTTAACAGCCATCGCCAGAGCCTGTCGCACGCGTTTGTCCTTCAGCGCCTTGTGATTCACATTCACGCGATAAAAATAAGTGCCGAGGTACGGATCCACGCGCAGCACTTCGGGCTCCTTTTTCTGGTAATGCTCGATGCGAGTGAGCGGGATGGTCTGGGTGACGTGTAACTGGCCGTCACGAAACATTTTCTCCTCCGTCTCGGCGCTGGAGATGGGCAGGAAATAAATTTTCTCCAGCCGCACCTTGGCTGCGTCCCAGTAGGTGGGGCTTTTCTCCACAAGAATGTGTTCATTGAGCTTCCATTCCTTGAGGCGGAAGCTGCCGTTGCCCACGAAATTTTCCGGCTGAGTCCACTGGGAATCTCGTTTGGTCATGCCGCCAAACTTTTTGATGGTGGGCGGGTGCACCGGGTACCACGAGTAATGATTAATGAGCTGGAGAAAATACGGCGTAGGTTCCTCCAGCGTGAGCACCAGCGTGCGGTCATCCACCGCCTTCACGCCCACCTCGGAAAAATCCTTCAATGTGCCTTCGTTAAACGCCTTGGCATTTTTCAGCACGTGCAACATATAGCCGTACTTGGTGGCCATCTCCGGATTAAGCATCCGCTCGTATGAATAAGCAAAATCCCCTGCCTTCACTACGTCGCCATTGGTCCATTTTGCATCGGCGCGAAAATGAAATGTGTAGACCCGACCATCCTTGGAAACCTCCCATCGTTCCGCCACGCCCGGCTCCGGAGCGAGGGTCCTGGGGTTTTCACTCAGCAGCCCCTCCAACAACGCGGCCAGAATAAAATGCTCCGGCACGCCCGTGACGATCTGCGGATCCAGCCCTTCAGGCTCTGAGCCATTGCCAAGGCGAAGCACCTGTTTGCCCTTTTCAATCAACTCCCCGGAACCCTCCCCATCCTCGGGTTCCCCCGCCTTGCCGCAACCCACACCCATCCCAAGGCATAGGACGGACAAGAGGATTATCAATTGAAAAGGCCGCATGGAGGAAAGGTGATTCACAAGGCGCAGCGTGGCAAGGTGGGGATTTACTGACCGGGGCCGGGCGACGGGCCTTGCACTGGCGGGGGTTTGGGCAGTTCGGGCAGTTGTCCATCAGCCAATCCGACTGCGGTGCGTAGCATAGCTGCCCGTATGGCGCTTTCCTCCAGCAGGAAGGCGCGCATCCGAAGAATCCGGATGACTTCGAATGGTGGCAGCGATACTCGGTCTTCTTTGGCATTGGCGAATCGTACGTTGTAGCGGTCGACCACTTCCTTGGCCATGCCCAGTGCAATATCTGCCTCTTCGGCATCGCCTGTGCCTAGCAAGGTGAAATGGCGAATTAACAGTCCGGTGAAGAGCGCTTGGGTTTTGTCGAAGTTGCCGCGCTTCACGTCTTCCTCCAGTTTGTAACGGACAAACTCGTCCAAGTTCAGCGTGTCATTTTCAAAGTCATAGCCGGGATAGAAACGGACTTTATCCGGATAAAGCTTGGCGCAAATCATCAGCCAATGTCGGGCCTCTTCTTCACGGTTGTAGTAGTAGAACCAGTTCGCGGCGCGCCGCAGAAAATTAAAATGAGCCATTCCAAACGTACTGCCAATATTCTCGCCCCGCGATTCCTGAGCCTGCTTGATCATTTCCTCATAGGCCTCGTGAGCTTTTGCGGTGATGTCCAAATTAGGAATGGTGCTCCAACTGGCGCTGAGATTCATTACTTCGCGGGAAGATCCCCCGGCGCCGGTGACGTTCTGAAACTCGTACTGATTATCGAATGGATTCCAGTTCAACTTGCCGCGTTCGAACGCGTACATCATGGATTGATAAATGATGCGCTCAAGCTTGCGCAGGGCCTTTTCGCGGGAAGGATTATGCGAGCAGCGTTTGAGACCAAGGTGAGCCCAATAAATGGAATGGGTTTCTGGAATGCGCCAGTCCAGCGCGTCCACGGTTTTGCCGTTGGGAAGCGTGGTGCGGCCGTACTTGATGGCTACTTCTTTGATTTCACGCGGATCCAGACGGTATTTTTTACGCAATTCCCTCACGCGCGCGGCGACTTCCTCATTGGGCGGGTTAATCAATTCATCAAAATTAGGGACGCCTTTGGAATTGCGTGCATCCTCGGGCGTGGCCCACAGCACGGCGGTCATGTTGTTCATCCATTGGCGCTTATAAAAACGATGGTGATCATCCATGTTGTGCCCGACCTTGTGCTGAAAAATCCAGGAAAGTTCGTGGTAGATGATTGGTTCCTGTGGGCAATAACGAATGCCTTCATCGCGCAATAAGCGGATGCCCTCCTGCACATACATCCATCGGGTTTCCCCATCGGGATATTTCACTGAGATATTGTAGGCCATGTTCCATGCGCGGTTGGCCCACACGGTGGGTACATTGGGCTGGAGCTGAGAGACCCACTGGGAAAGCTGCATTTGTTCCTGATACCGTTTTTCAAGCTGAGCTTCATTAGCGCGCAGCCAAAGGTATGATGAAATTATTCCACGAAATCCGCTGAGCGCCTGAGTGGTGAGCACCAGCATAGGCGGGGCATTCTGCAAGGGCTCAAGATAGTTGTGGCTCAGCTCGGCCCGTTGCTCATTCAACCGGCCCTGAACAAGAAAGGTTAGCACCAACAACAACACAATGAGCCCCCCCAAGACGGGCTTGGGCAGGCTGTCGAGCGTTTTGGCGCGGCGCGCGGTCATTCGTTGTTGTCTGTAATGGCGAGTTGGCGGCGGGTGAATATTAACATTCCCAGACCCGAAATCAAGAGCCCCGTCACCCCCCAAATATAGCTGTAGGCACGGCCCAGTTGGTCCCAAGTAATTGCCCGGCCTTCGGTGAGATCCTCGATGGGAGAATAATCCTTCACCGGAGATATGATCGCCACCATCAACTTGAAAGAATTGATGGCAAAATAATCAACAACTGATGTGTCATGCACTCCGTCGCTGTAGGTTTGCATGATGGTGTCATCCTTCACCACATCCTTCAACAGTCCCGTGCAAAATGAAATGACGAGGATCCCCGTGCAGGCAAACACAGCCATCGGCAGGGACATGAAACTGGCCGCCATGAGCCCGAGCGCCGCCAGCGCGCCCAGCCAGGCGAACACCACGGCCAACGCCCGCAGATAATTTTTAAAAAAACCGCCCTCATAATACATCACCTCCACGCCGCGTGGATCCAGCTCACCGGTGGTTTCATTCAAAAATGGCAGCTTAATCGTAGCCATATATTCCTGACCCGGTTGAGGTGTTTCGGCGTTCATGAGATTCACGTACAACAAATTGTTGGTGCCAAAGATACTAATCTCCTCAGCCTCACCATCTTCGCCCGCCCGAAATGCCATAGCCCGCATGGGCTCTTCAATCTGAGTGCGCGCGGTGTATTCAGTGTACGGCAGCCCGCTGATCCCCACGATTGGGAGACCGGGCTGGTCTTCGAAAGGGCCATAAGTGATGGCGGTACGATATTGGCGGTCTCCCTTGAAGTTCATGCGGGTATCCAAAAGTTGAAACCGCAGCACCAATCCACGATCCGCGGCGAAACTTGCCCGTGGCTTTCGGAAGCTGAATCGCCGCGCAGTCTGCGGCCGCATCACCTGCGACTGAATAAGATACTCCATCCGAACCTCACTGCGAATCCGCGCCATAATATCCGCCGGCAGAGATTGGGGAACCTCCACGTTTTTAAAAATACCGCCCTTATTGGCACGCCGATCCTGTTCGGCCCGGGCATATGCCTGAACCCTTTCCAAGGCCTTCATCAACGCCAACTTCTCATCATTCTCCCGCTGGAGTTTTCTCCATTCCATATACGAATCAGAATTGATGCCATTGCCGCTGGCTGTCAGCACCTTCACGTCCTCCAATTCCAAAGGAGCCCGGGCCACCAATACTTTCTCGCGCAACTCACGTTCAGGCAATTCCGCCAATAATCTTTTCAACGTCTCCATTGGCTGTAAAATCGGCCTTTGATTGTCGTCGAGTTTCAACTGATGTTTCTCCTTATCAAGGATATACACCTCGTCGAGTTTTAGTCGACGTTCCCCCAGGGCCTTGCCCACTTCCTGTTTTATTTCAACATCAGTGCGATCCTTCAGCCGTTCATATTGGGCGGTGGTCAGCACGCCTGCGCGGTATTCCACCATACCGTACACTACGGTGCCGGCCAGTCCGAGCAGGAGGAGGTTCAGCCCCATGATACCCAGCCATTTTCCAAGCCAAATTTGCCAGCGGGCAATGGGCTTGGTGACCACCATCTGCATTTGGCACTGGCTAATATCCTGCGCCATGCTGCCCACGGCCAGCCACAGGGTGGAGAGGCCCAGAATTCCGGTGGTCATGCTCAGGGTATAGGTGAGGATGATTTGCGCCATTCCCTTGGCCGAGCCGTCATCACGCAACATCGCAGGCAAACCGCCCACGGCGAACAGAATCAGAATGACCATGACCCAAATGAAGCGGAGCCGCACGGCGGTTTTCCACGTGAGCGCGGCAATATGCCGGACACGGCGGTCGGATAAACCCCACACAATGCCGCCGAAAATAGCGACAAGCAGTAGTGCACGAAGGCCCTGCCAAGTCCAGCTCATCAGATTTTCAATGGGGATGAAGTCCATCGTGCAGAGCCGGCGGGAGCAAATCAGTCGCCCCCGAGCAGGCCGGAGAGTTTGTCTTCGGCATCATCAAGGTTTTGTGATTTTTTAGTTTCAGCCTGTTTTGGCTTGGCGGGTTGTTTAGGGGCCTCGTCTCCGGCGAGGGATTCAAGCTTGGCGGTGTCCACTTTTGGTTCTTCCGACTTGGGCTCTTCCTGAGTCGCAGCGGGTTTGACGACTTCCTTGTCGGCAAGGCGGTCGAGCATTTTTTCCGCCTGCGTGGGCACCGGATTATCAGCACGGAGAAACTCCGCCACCTCATTGCCGGCCGTGGAGCCGGAGGTGTCCTCGTCCTTCGCGATGGCGTTTTCCACCACGTTCAGGAAAAAGCTCTCGAGATTTTGGGTTGGATTCTCCACCCGCACTTTATCGGCGCCCACGTGTTTGCATATGGTGTCCATCACTTCCTGCTGCGCTTCCTCGGATAATGCGGGAAGGGTGAAGCGAATGGTGTCGCGCTCGGTCAGCAACTCCTCCAGAGTACCGTACTGCTGAATCTTGCCGCCGTAATAAATCACTGCGCGGTCGCACACATCCTCCACATCCGCGAGCAAATGGCTGGAAAGAATAACCGTTTTGCCGCGCGCCTTGAGGTTAAGAATGAGGTCTTTGATTTC
>JAPKDK010000056.1 GCA_028872645.1 Verrucomicrobiota bacterium | reverse complement strand
CTACAGTAATGTACATGCGATTTTGGCTTGGAGACGTACCGAGGCCGAGAACTCCATATATGACGACGAGTCCAACAACTTTTTCCAATTGGACTTCGTCTTTGAGTTCTAAGTTGGCGTAACAACAAATCACACGCCGGCCAGGAGTTAAATCCGGGCCGTTTAAGTTTCAACGTGTGAATTGGATCTTCTGTTGCTTCTCCCAAATATTCAGACGATGGGGGTAGTGCGTCAAAGACGAAGGAAGGAATGAGGGGACGAAGCTCGAGTGTTTGCTACGCCGAACTTTCAGTGGTGGTCACGGATTCCGGTCGCTTAATCAGGCTGTAGACACAGGGCACGATGAAAAGTGTTAAAAACGTCGAAACAAGCATTCCTCCGATCATTGCCCGTGCCAGCGGAATCATCGCTTCACCACCAGGAACAAGTTCAATCGATAACGGAAGCATTGATGCAATTAACACCAGCGAAGTCATGGCAATAGGACGGAAACGGATGCTCGTGGCTTGGATGGCTGCCTCGACTGGCTCCTTTCCTTTTTTCAGTAGTTGATTGGCAGTATCGACAATTAAGATGCTGTTATTGACAACGACGCCAATCATCATCAACGTGCCGATCAATGACTGAATATTCAGCGTTGTATCAGTCAGATACAGGGCGGCTAGCACACCAGAGAATCCGAGTGGAACAGCAAGCATAATGATCATGGGGTCGATAACAGATCGAAATTGCGCCATCATCACCAAGTAAACAAGAATACCCGCGGTCAATAGCCCGATGCCTAGAGTGGCGGCGCCTTCCCGCATCGTTGCTACTGGTCCTCGAAGCGTTACCGAAACACCTTTGTCCAAATCAACGGTAGTCAGGGCGGACTCCACATCCGCCGCCACACTGCCGAGGTCTCGGCCTGAGACATTGACGTAAACGTCATTAACGCGACCGATATTGTAATGCGCTATTTCACCCGGTATGTTGACCCGATCAATCTTCGCTACGTTTGAAAGGGGCACAGTGGTAGGCCCACTCTCTGTGTTGACAGACAAAGGCAGATTGCGGAGCTGATCCAGTGACTCCATTTCGTTGTTTTCGTACTGAACACCAATGAAGAAATCGACACCTGTTTTGGGATCCACCCAAATCATGGGCGCGATTCCGGCACTCGATGAGAGTGCAGTCACGACGTTTTCGGCGATGTCGCGCTGCGTCAGCCCCATCAATGCGGCGCGCGTCCGATCCACTTTAATATCCAATTGTGGATAGTCCAGTGCCTGGCCGATTTGTACATCAACCGCACCGTCAATGTCCTGGATATGTTGCACCACCTTTTCAGCTGCAATGCGACACTTGGCTACTGTTCCAGCGGAAATCTGAACATTGATGGGAACGGGGACGCCCTTATTGAGCGTGGCGTTGATGATGCCGCCGGTGACAAATAGGAATTGCTCTTGAGGAAACCGTTCTTTCAGAACCTTCCGCAACTTTTCCACATATTCGAGTGTGCTTGTGGTGCGCCCGGCTTGGTTGAGGTTGGTGATCAGGAATGCAGAGTCGGGACCCGTGTTTGAACTCAACACGGTCGAGAATCCTGCCCCTTTTCCAACGGGTAACCCGATGTTGGAGATGATGGTCCGAATCTCTTTTTCCGGGATCACTTCCTGGATTGTCTGTTCAATTTTCTCAACAAGTTTTTCGGTCTCCTCAAGTCGGGTGCCTGGAGTGGTTTTGACACGAAGCTCAAATGTCCCAGCATCGACGGCAGGGAATAATTCGGTCCCGATGCGTCCGTACAAAAGATAAGAGCACCCCACAAGCACCACCACAGTCATGATCAAAGGCACGCGGATTCGCATCGCTGTACGAAGAATGCGGTCAATCAGCCCGGAAGTTTTGGCCTCGTTTTGAGAATCGTTCTGAGAGGCTTGCTGCGAGATGCCACGGCCCTTGGTCATCAATCGAGAGCAGAACGCCGGCACGACGGTCATGGCCACCACGTAGGATGCCCCAATGGTCAGAACAGCAGCCAGAGCCATTGGTTCAAATAAATAACGGATCATGCCGGTGAGAAAAATAACGGGAATGAACACGGCCAGAGTAGTTGCCGTGCCGGCCAGAACGGCGGGCGCGACTTCCGATGTACCATCTCGAGCGGCATTGATTCCATCTTTTCCCATGTCCAGATGACGAACAATGTTTTCAACCACCACGATGCTGGCGTTGACTACCGCGCCAACGGCCAGCGCAATGCCGCCGAGGGTCATGACGTTGATGTTGTTGCCTGAAAAATAAAATCCGAGCATGCCGATCAGAATCGACAACGGAATTACCATCAGTACTGCCAGAGACGGTTTGAATCGACGCAGAGTCAAGCCGACCACAAGAACTACCAGTACGGCGCTGATGCCAAGTTCGTATTTCACGTTTCGGATTGCTGAACGAATGTAGCCAGACTGATCATTGACCAGCTCAACCTGAGTTGCTGCGGGGATGTCGCCGCGTTCCTTCATCTTAGGAATTTCCCGGTCGATTCCTTCTTTAATTCGATCCACAACTGCAATCGTGTTCTCGCCAGGTTCCCGCAGCAAGGGGCAATATACACTGCGTTTACCATTCACGCGGACGATGTTGTATTGAAGTGCCGCATCATCCTTGGTGTATCCGACATCTTTAATAAAAATTGTGCGTCCATCGCGAGTGGTGATGGGAACATTGTCGATATCAACGGTGCCCGGCAACGTGTTGACGGGGTGAACCAGATAGTCGGTGGAACCCATCTTTATGTTGCCGCCGGCCATCACGAGGTTGGCCTGTTTCAAGGCGTGAACAACGTCAGCAGCCGACAGGTGGTGGGCCTGCAGTTTGACGGGATCGACATAAACCATCATTTGCCGGAACTTGCCGCCAAACGGGTGAGGAATTTGAACGCCTTGCAGGCCGCCCATTTTGTTTCGGACCGCGTAGTAACCGATCTTGTACAGCTCGGTTTCACTCAGGCCCTCACCATGAATGGCTGCAAGCACCACGGGCAGGTTTGCGGGTTCGCTGCGAAGGGTGAACGGGTATTCAATTCCTGGTGGCAGGTGAAACATGTCACTGGCTTCAAGATTGACGATATCGTTCATGGCCGAAGATGGGTCGGTCCCCGGTTGAAAGAAAACTTTGATCAGGCTCGCCCCGGGCATGGTGCGCGATTCTTGATGTTCCATTCGGCCGGCGAGAGTCAAAGCCCGCTCAACACGAGAGGAGACGGATTTTTCCATTTCACCGGTAGGCAGACCGGGATATGAAAAGTAACTGACCACGACGGGTGTTCGAAAATCCGGCAGGATGTCCGCGGGAATGCGGGGCACCACGGATAGCCCTAAAAGGCAGAGGCCTATTGTCGCGGCCCACACGGCATAGGGGTTTTTAAGTGCGAAACGAAGTAAGAACATGTTGTATTGCTGTCCCTGCGCTTACGGCATCATCACGCTGTCCGAACCAGTATTAATTTGAGGAAATCACTCGAACTTTCTGGCCGGGAGGCAAGCGCCCTAGCATGCCGGTGACGATCCGTTCCTTGCCGGATAACCCCTTGATAATCTCAATGCGTTTGCCGTCATCCAGACCAACGGATACCGGCACATGTCTCACTGTGTCGTCTGCGCTCACGACGTATACCACAGGATCCTGGCCGGATTCCCCATGGTGCAGGGCGGTTGCGGGCACTACAATTCGATCCGGCCGATGATCTAGTGTGACAGTCAAGAGTCCGAACATTCCCGGCAGCAAATCACCCTCCTTATTGTCAATTTCCATTTCCATCAGCATCGTCCGGGTTTTGGGATCCAGCGCGCCTGCAAATCGAGTAACTTGACCACCAATTTTCCCCTCACGCAGCGCGTCACACTTGAACTCTGCCTTGTCCCCAACGTCGACCCAGACCACGTCCCGCTCTGGAATCGCTACACGAATACGCACTTTTTTGGAGTGGATGATGGTGAACAGCGATTTTTTTTGAAGTCCACTATCGACCAACTCGCCAGGATCCAGATTCCGTTGCGACACAACTCCGTCGAAAGGGGCCCGCAAGGTGGCGTACCCTATCATGATCTTGGATGCATCGTGCTTTTTTTGTGCAACATCCACCATGGTCTTGGCAGCAATGGCATTGGCCTGCGTTACTTTTAAGGCGGCCATTGCCACATCTACCTTGGCTACAACTGCCAGCCGGGAAGCCTTGGAAGTTTCTAATCGGCTCAAAGTTTCGTCTCGTAACCGTTCAGAGATTGACTTGGATTCAGTCAGTTTTCGGATGCGATCGTATTCGATCTGATCGGCTGAAATTTGGGCGTCTGATTCTTTAACGTCTGCCTCGGCAACGGTGATTTGCACTTTGGCAAGCGCAACCATCGCTTCGTACCGTACGATTTCGCTTTCCAATTGAGCGATTTCTGCCAGTTGCAACTGTTCGGCAGCGAGCATTTCCGGTACATCGATTTTCGCCAGAGGTTGGCCGGCTTTGACTGCATCTCCTATATCGACATTGACCTGTTTGGTGTAGCCTGAAACTCGTGCGTATACGTCGACGTTATGATATGCGTGAACGGAAGCCGGACGGGTGGTCTTGCGCTCTAGCGTAACCATCTCGGGCTTCACAATTTTGACCGTGGTCGGCTCAGCGGCGAGCAGGGGATAGTTCCCCCACAGGTTTATCGTCAGTAGCAGAGCGCAAAAAGTGAAACGATAATAAAATGATGGCTTCCGCATATCCCCCTCCTCTCCCTCACCGAAGTTACCAAAGGGTATTCTTCGAGTCAATCATTTGATGCCCTCCTGAACACTGCCATCTAGACCTCGTGCAAACTCGTAAGCATGAAACTCCTGTCGGACTTAATTGTCTTGGGGATGTTTATGATGCGCCATCCACCCTAATTGTTTCCTGCTTACGGACAAGCTCTGGGGTGATCGGAACGCCTGCTGGCTTAAGGTCCGCCCAAGGCCCGAAAGATGGCCACCGTGTCAGCGAGCAACTCGGTGTGCAACGCGAGTGACTGGCGGCGAGCGTTGAGGATGCGGCGTTCATCTTCCAGCACCTCAAGTTGCGAGACCAGCCCGACGCGGAGCTTGTCGGCGGTGAATTTGCGGATCTTTTCGGCTTTGCGCACAATCTCGTCGGCGAGCTTGAGTTGTTCGCGTCGGCGATTGAACTGCACGGCGGCGGTCTCAACTTCCTCGAACGCACGCAGGGCAAGCGCCCGGTACTCGGCGGCCACGACGCGGGCACGGGCCTGCTCGGATCCCAGTCGCTCAATCCGTTCCGGATCCCAGATGGGGATCTCCAGTCGCGGGCCAATCTCGGTCATCCAACTTCGGAAAGGATCAGTAATTGAGCCGGTCATGGTGAAACCACCGAGGCGCAGGTCGAGCGAGGGGTAGAGATTCAAATGGGCGGCTCGTTCCAGCGCGAAGGCGGAGCGCAGCCGAGCTTCAGCAGCAGCGAGATCGGGGCGCTGCCGGAGGATGTCGGCCGGCAGCTTGGCTGGCAGGATCGGAATGACAATTGTGCCCGAACGCAGTGGAGTGATGGGATATCGGCTGCCGCCCGCAGGCAACCCACGCAACCGATCGAGTCGTCGGACGGCAGTTTCGCCTAGCATCCGAATTCGAATCAGTTCTTGCTGTAGAATGGCGATTTCAGCTGCCTGCCGTTCGATCACCGCAGCATCAATGAGCCCGGCCTGCAAGCGGTCGCGGTAGATGGTCAGGATAGCGTTCTGGTGTTTAATAGAGTCCTCAATGATGCCCAGATCCTCGTTATAACGGCGTATGGAGAACCAGGCGTTTGCGGTCTCGGCGGCAAGCAGGAGTCGGCCGGCGTTCAGGTCGGCCTCGGTAGCGCGAACCCTCTCCAGAGCTGCGGTGTGCCGGGTTCGCCATTTGCCTAGCCAGTCCATTTCCCAGACCAGTTCGCTGCTGGCGGTCATTGGTTTCAGGCTTTCGGTTTGATAATCGGTTGCGCGCGTGCGTTGCCGGCCAGTACGCAAGCCGGCGCCAGCGCTCACGCGTGGGCGGGACCCAGCGGTGTTCAGGCGTCCCTCGGCCCGAGCCAACTCAACGCGCTCAGCCAACACAGCCAGATTGGCGTTAGCGGTAAGGGATCCAGCTATCAGTCGATTGAGCTCAGGATCTTTAAACCGCTCCCACCATGGGCCTTCAAATGCATTGGTCACGCCCGACAAGTTGACCGACCATTCCTCGGGCGTCTTTACCTTTGGGAGGGATTGTTTGGGATAGGGCGGCGCCACGCAACCTGTGAACATCAGTGCCAATCCCCAAGCAACCACCACGAGGCAATAGCTGCAAAGGGGGCCGTCGGCGATGGCTGATCTGTCTGACGAATGCCGCATTTCTATCTCCTTGTCACGTGTGAACGAAACCAGAATTGGCGGCAAATTGCGAGTTTAGTTTTGCAACAAGAAAGGGCTCGCAAATAGCAAGGCACTCATTATTAAGATTTCTGGGTTGCTTATTTGCCCACGCAGAACAGCGCTCCATTGGTGCGTATGAAGAGCTGCCCGCCGGCAATGGCCACACTGGCGCGAGTGAGGTCATCGCCTTTTTCGCCGAGCATGGTGCGGTTCAGGATCTTTCCGTTTTTTGCGTCTACCACAAACGCCTCACCGGCATGGTTTTGAAGATAGATTTTTCCATCCGCTGCAGTCGGTGAGGTGCGAATCTTGGGTTGGCTTTCCAGGTTGATTTGCCAATAGGCTTTGCCGGTAGCCGGATTCACGCAGGAAAGTATTTTGTCACGGCCTTCGCCGTACATCACATAAAATTTTCCTTGGTAAAACAGAGGAGTACAAACATCACTGGAAATATCATCCGTGCGACCGGCACTTTTCCATGCCAGTTTGCCTTTGCCTTTGGCTCCGGCTTTCACGGCGTATACAGGGCTGCCTTTGGGGGCGCAGGCGAGGATCACACCGCCGCCTGCGGCGGGTGAGGGCACCAGCCGCCAGTGGCCGATGCGGGATGGATTCCACGTGCCCCAGCGCCAGAGTTCTTTGCCGGTTTCGGGATTGTGCCCGGTGAGGCAGTCGCCGCCGACGATGAGCAATTCCTCGCGGCCGTTGTGCGTGAAGGGCATCGGCGTGCTGAAGGCCTCGAGGCTTTCAGCCTTGGCGTTGGAAGGGCGGTTGTGTTTCCAAAGTTGCTTGCCGGTTTTGGGATTGAGCGCGAGCAAATAGCTTTCGTTACCATTGGCCTTGCCGTGCCCGCGGACGCCGGTATTGCGCTGGAGCACTTGCAGATAAAGGATGCCGTCGTGCAGCAAAGGGCTGCTGCTGAAGGTCCACTGGAATGCGAACCCGTTTTCTTCGGCTTGGATTTTTTTGGCCCAGAGTTTTTTGCCGTTAAGATCGAATGTGGCGAGGTCGCCGTTGCCGTAAAAGAAAGTGACCACTTCGCCATCCGTGGCGGGTGAGGGCGAGGCGTAGTTGCTGCGGTTATCGAGTTGATAGCCTTCGCCCACCACTTGGCGCCAAATTTCCTTGCCCGTGCGCCGGTCGAGACACAGCGCGAGCAATTCTTTCGCCTTGGGATCTGTGGAGGACACAAACACTTTGTCGCCCAAAATAATCGGCGTGGCCGCACTGGGCCCGGGCATCGTGACCTTCCACGCGATGTTTTCGGTCTTGGAAAATTTCACCGGCAGTCCGGCTGCCTCGGTGGAACCATTATGATTAGGCCCGCGCCAATTGGCCCAGTCGGCGGCGGTGGCAGAGAGGGTGAATGCGGCGAGAATGAGGGTGAGGTTTTTGGTCATTGTTGTTTTTGGTTAAAATTAAGACGTGGTAAATGAGTTACTGCTTCACAATCCATTTAGAAAACTGCGTGTACGCTTTTTGGGCCGTGGCGGTCCAGCTCTCTTTCTGCTCCTTGGAGACCTGCGGTGGATGGCTTTCCAGAGCCGGTGCCTGGCTGGGGGCGATATGGAAGCGGTAGTTAAGTTTTTGTGTTTCGCCCTTCTTGAGGTCCTTCTTGAAGAAGAAACCGAAACGGCCGTAGTCGCGCCAGGAAAGTTCCTCCACCGGCTGGTTCGGCGCATTGAACTGCGTGGCGCTGTACCAGTTTTTGCCGATGGGAAACTGCAGGCGATTCCATTTCCATTCCTTGCTGAGAATCTTGCCGTTGCCGGCCTTCTTGCCTTCTGGCTCCCACAGGTAGCTGGTGAACTTTGTCCATTTTGAGGCCACCTCGGTATGGGCGCGGAAGTGACAACCCGCATGCTGCAAATCACCACCGAGGGTAAGGTCGCGGTCGGCGGTTAGCTCCGTGTGAAAATCCACCTGTGTGATATCGCCCGTCTTGGAGATCGTCAGCGTGCGTGTCTCCGCAAGTAGCAGCACATCCTCTTTGCCCACCTTGCCGGTACGCCACTCGATGTCGGCCACGATGGTTACGCCGCTGGCGCCGGCCTTGGCGCTCTTGATTTCCTTCACGCGCATGATCTCGCCCTTGTGAATGTGCCACAAATCATACGTGCCGCCGCCAGCTAGAACGCGCCAGCCGATATAAATGCCGCGATGATGCGGGTACTGCCCAAAATCCTTGCCGTCGGGCCCCACGCCGGGGTTGGTGAGTAGTTCCCCCTTCGCGCCGTACACGTGCAGGAACGGTTTCTTTTGACCCTCGCCGAACACAAAGTGCGCGATGGGTTTGCCGTCCTGGGCAATCGCCAGCCCCTTGCCGGGGGCCTTGGGGTTTGCGGCGGGCTTGACGGACCACTCGGCTTGGGTGGAAAACGCGAGCAATAACGAAAGGGAGAGAATATGTTTCATGACCATTGGTTGCCGGTCATGATGAAGCACAAGGGCTGAGGGTCAAGCCTGTGAATGGCACGTTTGCTGGGGCAGTAAAGAGAAGATGGACGGACGACACACGATGCCCGTAAAATAACGCCGTGAAAGCGATGGTAATCAGTACTGCACTCGTCTTGGCGATGGGATGCGGGAAGCAGGAAACAGGTCAACCTCCCCAAACATCCACGAAGAAAAATCCGCAGCCGGATTTGAGTGGGGGCCCGTTCCCCGAAGCGACACCCGAGAGCCAGGGGATTCCTAGTGGCGTGCTCGACCGTCTGTCCGAGCTTGTCACCGGATTCGTGGAGGCAGAAGAGATTGTCGGTGCGGAGCTGTTGGTCATTAAGAACCGGCGTACCGTGATGCACGATGTATTTGGTCACGACGACCACAGCGGTGATAAGGCGTTGGGGAAGAACACAATCTTCAGTATCCGCTCGATGACGAAGCCGCTAACGGGCGCCGTGGCACAGATGTTGATCGATGACGGCGTCCTGAAGCTCACGGACCCGGTTGCGAAGCACCTAGACTCTTTCGATAACGAACGGTCACGGGGCGTGACCATCGAACACCTTTTGACGCACCGGAGCGGTTTTCCGATGAAGTCCGCCGGCACGCTTTGGTCGAACTACTCGAGCTACACCAACGTTCGGCAGATTGCGGACTACTGGGGCGAGTACGGCCCCCAGCTTTTCACGCCGGGAGAACGATATCAGTATGCTGACGCCAACGTCGACACGCTCGGCGCAGTCATCGAGCTTGCCAACGGTAAGCCCACCGAGGCCCTTATCGAGCAACGGCTGTTCGAGAAACTTGGGATGCGCGACACGATCGCGTTGCTGCGCGAAGGCGATTCGCGTATTGAGCGTGTTGCGGGCAAACACGCCGGCGGTCGCGGTCGTTGGAATCAATTTTGGCGTTGGAAGGGTAAACCGTACTTCTCATTTCCGATGTTCGCGCAGAGTTTCTACTCGACGCCCGTCGATTACGCGCGTTTTCTCGGTATGGTGATGGACGGCGGTGTCGTAAATGGACAACGGCTATTATCCGACGCCGCGATCGCACGGATGCTCACGCCGGTATCGAAGACAAAGATGCCAACCGGGTTTGCCGGACTCGGATCGTCGTACGGTCAGCTTATGCATCTCTACGACAAAGGTGGTGAGGTCGTCGCCTTTGGTCACAGCGGTTCGGACGGCACTTACGCCTGGGCTTGGCCTGCTCAAGACCTGATGGTCCTGTACTTCACGCAGTCGCGTGGTAGCATCACGATGAATCGTATGGAGGCAGTGATTGACAGCCTGCTCGCCCGGCCTGTACTGGATCAAACAAGAGAGAAGACTGACAAACAGGACAAGTGATGTCCGTAGGTTTGCACAGAGATTCTTCAAGCAGTTCAAACGTGACGTAGTTCTCTATCAACTCATCCATCACGCAACCTCATTCAGACAAGACGAGAAACATATTCTTGTTTCCACCGCCAAATTCGTGGCCCAGGTTCTTCAAATCTCAAAGGCCCGAAAACTTGTTGCCGCCGGAAATCACGCGCCGACCGATGTAGATGCCGCGGTGGTGCGAATAAAGGCCCGTGGCCTTGCCATCCGGGCCCACGCTGGGGGCTTTGGGATTGGCGGCACTCAACGTGCCGGTGAGCAAAAGTGAGAAAATGAGGATGGCGTGCTTGAAGTGAATGGTTCGGGCAACGATGCCTGTGGGTGGGCGCGGGTCAAACTTGGCATTGAATCACCAATGGATGATTTGGTTTTTGGGTATTGAAACTTGAGCCTTCCTCTCCCTTCGTGTTCACTCGGCTTTCAGTTTTTCGATTATGGCCGGACACAGTAAATGGGCGAATATTAAGCACACCAAGGCGCGCATGGATGCGAAGCGCAGCAAGGTGTTTGCAAAGATTGCGCGGGAGATTTCGATTGCCGCGAAGCTGCACGGCGGCGATGCGTCGATGAATCCGCGCCTGCGGTTGGGGTTGCTGAAGGCGCGCGGAGCGAATATGCCGGCGGATAATATCCAGCGCGCGATTAATCGTGGCACGGGCAATGGGGAGTCGACCACGTTTGTGGATTTGACTTATGAGGTTTATGGGCCGCACGGCGCGGCGATTTTGTGTGAAGTTTCCACGGATAACCGCAATCGCACGGCGGCGGATATTCGCGCCATCCTCACGCGCAACGACGGCAAGCTGGCGACGGCGGGATCGGTGAGCCGGTTGTTTCATCGCAAAGGGCAGATTATGATCGCGCGCGCCAACGCGGAGGAGGATGCGCTGATGGAGCTGGCGATGGAAGCGGGCGCGGAAGATTTTAAGACGGAGGAAGAGGGTTACGAAATTCTGACTGCGCCGGCGGATTTTGAGACGGTGCACAAAGCGGTGGAGGCGGCGGGCATTGCGATGGAGTCGGCGGAGATCACGGCGTTGCCGGAAATGACCGCGCCAATTTCCAGTGAAGCGGATTTAGGAAAAGTGGATCGACTTGTGGATTTGCTGGAAGACCACGACGACGTGCAGGAAGTTTATTCTAACGCGGAGTTGCAATAAGTTTCGCATAGGCTACGCGACCATCCGTTCGATGGCTTCGGGCAGGCGTGTTTGGGAGCGGTTGATAAGATCGTTGCGATCGGCTTGGGTGAGCTTCAATTTCCCGGCGGCGGTCGCCACCACGGATTCGAGCGCGCTTTGCGCATAATCGGCCAAGCCTTGCCTCGGGGCGATGGAGAACACCGCCATCGTGAGGCCAAACACCACGGGATGATTGGCCGGCGCGCGGCCTTCGCGGGCGGCATCGAGGAAGCGTTGCACCACGCGTTCATCGCGGAGCGGTTGCAGGCGTTTGAGGTGGTCGGTGCCAAAGCGTTGGCTGGCGGGCGCGAGTTGCAGCCACTCCGGATGCGTGCCCGCGAGGGCTTCATCGAGCGCGATGAGTTCCAGCGCCTCACCGCGAGCGGCGTGCCGATGGGCGGCGGCCACGGCGTGCAATTCCACCGGTTCGAGCAGCGTCACGCGATAGCGTTCGAGCAGCACGGAAAGCTCCAGCGTGGTCTGCGCGCGGGCGGTGCCGAGCGCGCGCGCAATGCTATCCACGCACAGCACGCCCTCCAGCGCATCAAGCTGCGCGGCGTAGGGATGCTGCCCACCAGCGGGAAGCGTATCGGTGTCCAAAACCGTCTGCACCCCCGTATTTTGCTGAAAAAATGGGCAAATGTAAACAAAATGGCGCGTGAGATTGGGGTTGATTCATCATTTTGGCGCTGCTACTGTTGGCCATCGCAAAGCGTTCCGTTCGATTGGGAGAAGATGATGCAAACATTTGAAACGCAACAACGGTGTGATCGGTGGCCAGCTTCGGCTGGATCCGCTACTTTGCTTTGAGTAACCCAAGGATTTTCTATTATGCCAGAACAAACCATTGAACAAGAAGCTCCCGCCGCCGCGCAGGCCGGCAGCAAGCCGAAGTATCCCGGCTTCCCCGTCACCTGCAATGGCAACCAATTGGTGGCCGAGTGGGTGGAAACGCGCGTCACCGAGGGCGGTGTATATTACCCCATCACGCCCTCGACTGAAGGCGGCGAAATTTATCAAAAAGCTTTCGCGGAGGGTGTGTTGGATGTTTGGGGCAATCAAAAGCTGGCCATCGAGTGCGAAGGCGAACACGCCGCGCAAGGTGGAGCCACCGCAGTGACGGTCACCGGCAAGCGCGTGGTGAATTTCACTTCCGGTCAGGGCATCGTGTACGCGATGGAGCAGTATTACCACGCGCCCGGCAAGCTCTCCTCGATGGTGGTGGAGGTCGGCGCGCGCGCGCTCACCAAGCACGCGCTTAATGTCCACTGCGGGCACGATGATTTTTATGCTGCGATGGATACCGGCTGGACGATGCTGATGGGCCGCGACGCCCAACAAGCCGCCGACCAAGCGATCATCCTGCGCAAGTGCAACGAGCTGGCGCTCAACCCCGGAATGAATATCCAGGACGGAATGCTCACCACCCATTCCGAGCGCACGTATCGCGCGCCGGAAGCGGATTTGTTGCGTGAATATCTGGGCGCGCCCGATGAGATAATCGATTGCCCCACTCCCGCCCAGCGTGAAATCTTTGGTCCCACGCGCCGTCGCGTGCCGGAGATGATGGATCTCAAAAACCCCGTGCTGCT
>JAPKDK010000355.1 GCA_028872645.1 Verrucomicrobiota bacterium | reverse complement strand
ACTGGTAAGCCGGATTCCCTCTTTCGCCAACTTGTCGAGTACCGGGGTTTTGTGTTTTGTGCTCCCGTAGCAGGAAAGATCCTGATAACCGAGATCATCGGCCATAATCAGGATAAGGTTGGGCTTCGAGGTCTGGGCTTGGAGATGTCCCCAAGTCAAACTCCATACGAGTAACAGGAAAGCAAATCGCTTCATTGCTTGTCCGCTCGAAAGTGGGGGGCGTTCTTTTTCGGGAGCCATTTTTTTAATTTAGTCTTGGTATCGGCATGTTCGGGGGCGCTAGCCAAATTGTGCCACTGGTTTGGATCCTTGGCTGTGTCATAGAGTTCTTCACCGCCTTTACTATAGTAGATGTAGTGAAAGCGCTCGGAACGGACAGCGTGGTTGGCACCGTGCCAGTGAGGCGAGTGGGTGATCAAGGTTGGGTAAGGCCACTTAGCTTGTGGATTGCGAACCAAAGGGGCAATGCTTCGGCCATCGTTTTTCGAGTTGGTGGGGAGTCCGCAGAGTTCAACTAGTGTGGGGTAGAGATCGAGTAAGTTCACGGGTCGTTTGCAGTTTGTTGCGGTCGTCCTGCCTCCCAGTTTCTGAGGGACGTGAATAATGAGTGGCGTGCGGGTGGTTTGCTCCCAGAGGGCGGATTTGGCGAATTTTTTCTCACCAACGTCGTAACCATGGTCACCCCATAGCACCACAATCGTGTTGTCACGGTGCGGACTTTTTTCAAGTGCGCTCAGCACATGGCCAACGCAGGCATCAGCAAAGGAATCCGCAGCGAGGCAGGCTTGCACGGCTTCCTTCCATTTACCACTGCTACGGATGATTTCGCCAGCTCGAGAGGCCATGCGTCGGCCACCTTCAGGGATATCATTAAAGTCATCTGACTTATTTGGTGGCAATTGGATTTTATCCAGCGGATGCATATCGAAAAATTTTTTCGGCGCGTACCACGGCAGGTGTGGCATGTAGATACCGCAGCCGAGGAAGAAGGGCTTGTCATGTTCCTGCTGCAGAAATTTCGCTGCGCCATCGGCCGTACGCCAGTCGGCGGTGGCCTCAATCGGCTGGTCGATCGGCCCCCAGTCGATGAGCCGGGCGAGGATGGTATTGGTGAACTGCTCCTTCAGCCCGTGTCGGTAGCGCTGTGCCTTGGGAGGACGCGGCACGCCCGAAGTGGTGGAGTACTGCTTGTCCCAAGCGATAGGATCAGAAAATTTTCCGTGCGCCTGATGGTAGAGCTTACCACCGCCCCACGCCTTGTATCCGTGTTGGCGGAAGTACTGGGGCAGCGTCACCCAATCCTTGTATTGCGGCAGGTCACGAAACCAGTTGAGGTTGCCATAGATGCCAGTGTTAGATGGGCGAAGGCCGGTCATGATTGCCGTACGCGAAGGGCTGCATAAGGGAGCGGGGCAATAGGCCTGTTCAAAAAGGACACCCCGCTTTGCCAGAGCATCGATGTTTGGAGTCTTCGCTTGTGGATGCCCATCAAGACAGCCGACCCAGTCGTTCAGGTCATCCACCGCTATGAAGAGTATATTCGGGCTCTTATCCGCATGTAAGAAAGACACGGTAAAGGTAAGCAGCGAGAAACATAACACTATATGTTTAAACAATCGCGTAATCATATCAGTAAACTAGCGGCGTTATTTAGTCCCATGCTCTCGCAGGAGTTTGGCAAGTTGCGCTCGGGTTTCTTTGATGGTTTTGAGGTCTACCTTTGATTCGGTTGAATTATTGAGACTACGATAGAATTCGATTAGGCCTTCATTCCACTCGCCAGCAACTGAATTGACAGGGGTGTCATCACTTTTGTTTCGCTGATTGACATCGGCACCCTTGGCCAGCAGTAGCTTCACCATCTCGGTGCGACCCATAAAAGCGGCGACATGGAGAGGTGAATTGCCATCACGATTTGCGGTTGATGGTTTGGCTCCTTTTTCGAGGAGAAGTCTAGTCATCGCCAGTCGACCGTGGAAGGCGGCCGTACTCAGCGGGGTGCCTCCATCATTAGCTGGGACATTGGGATTAGCTCCCTCAGCGATGGCCTTTAAAACATTCGAGCGATTATTGGTACGGATAGCGGTTTGCAGGGTATTCTGCAGTTGTGCAGCGTTGGGCTTTTCGCTGGAGACGTGGAAAATGAAGTCGTTACTGAACAGGCCGCCCAGATTTTGCACTTGCAAGAAATGCATGCCAGTAGGAGGCAACTGCGTGAGGGTGATTTCCAGTCGGTCTTTCTCTCCAATCTGCATGGATCCTTCGACTTTGTGGCCATCGACAAGAATTTGGGCACCTTCGCGGACATGTCGTCCACTGAGAGCCATGGTTTTGTTATCATTGGTGAGCTTCGGGAATTTTTGTCGGCCGCGTTGTGAGTGGATTGGGCCAAGTGTCCAAAGGGCAGGTTGTGGATGATCGTAGTCTGCATTTTCACCGTGGCGGCCAGTGAAGGTGCCAATGAATCTGCCCTCGGATGCAAGTT
>JAPKDK010000055.1 GCA_028872645.1 Verrucomicrobiota bacterium | reverse complement strand
GGACTGAATTGGAAATCCGGTTCTTTCATTTGCTTTTGCATTTGGTTAAGCGGGGAAATTTCCTCGAGCACTTTGCGCATTTTGGGATCGCGCTCGTCGCCGTATTCCGCGCGGCGCAGGTCGCGCCGATAGTCGCTGGTGTTTTTGAGGAAGGTGACAAAGCTGGAAATACCCACACGATCGATGCCGCATTTGAAAAAGCCGGGCATATGCGTGAGTGACGCGAGCGTCATGTAGCCACCGTAGCTGCCGCCCATTACGCCGAGGCGATTGCCGTCGATGTTGGACAATTCGTTGAGGCCATTGCGGAGTGCTTCCACGTCGAGCATTACGTTCGCGCGCTTTGCGCCATTGTCGGCGGCGATAAATTTTTTTCCATAACCACGCGAACCACGCACGTTGGGGCACACGAGCACCACGTTCATTTCGCCGGGCAGATAGTTGTACGCGCCCAGATAACGTGGCCGAAACTGGCTCTCGGGGCCGCCGTGATAAGAGATCACCGCCGGCAATCCGCCGGGTACATCCAGCCTCGAGAACTGGGCGTGCTTGCCTTTATCAAAATAATTTCCGGGAAAATAAAACCACGCATCAATTTTCGTGCCATCGCGGCTGGTGAACGTACTACGCACGGGGATGGGCAGTTTGGAGGGATCGAGTCCATCGAGCTCCGCCGATTGCCAGCGCACTTTTTTCACCAGCGAAAGATTGATCTCGTGCACCTCGCCGGGCGAGTGCGCCCACTCGTGGTCAAACGCCAGCAGCCCGTCCGCACGCCAGGCGACTGAATGGATGACCCCGGAATACAATGTGGGCGTGTAAAGCACGCGCTGCGTTTTTGCATCGACCAGCCGCAACCGACTCACACCACTTTCGTTGTGCACCACCGCCAGCGTGTTGCCGTCCTTGGATATTTTCAGCTTCTCGACATCCCATCGAATTTCCGTAAGCAAGCGCGTGCGGCGGCCATCCTTGAAATCCACGCGGACGATGTGTTGAAAATTAAAAGACTCGTCGCAAGTGTAATAAACCGCGCGCATCTTCGGATCAAACCGTGCGAGCCCATGGCTCACTTTGGCTTTGGTCACGGGCGAAAACAACGAACGCTCGCCGGTGGCCGCGTCGATGATGTGAATTTTGCTGTGATTGATGGAGAGGTATTCGATGACCAACAACAGCCGGCCATCGGGCGACCAGTCTGAGATCCACCAACCGCCGCCGGGCAGTTTGGTCAGCAGCTTTTCGCTGCCGGGTTTCAGCGAATCCATCGTGTACAAATCGTTGTCGCGTCCGTTGCGTTTTGGCGAAAAATAAACAATGCGACGGCCATCCGGCGACCAACGCGCGCCGGTGTGGCGGTGTTTGCCGTCGGTGAGCATCGTGGTTTTTTTTGTGGCCACGTCGAGATGGAAGACCTGATATTTTTCACTGCCGCCGGCATCCCGCAAAAATAAAATGCGATTGCCATCCTTCGGATGATACGACGCCGACCTCACCGGCTCCGCGCCATTGGTCAAGACCACCGGCTCGCCGTCGGGTTTGTTGACCACGTGCAGCTGCGTGACTTGCCCGCGAGCGGGGCGGCGGGTGATGAGCATCGCGGGTGCGGTGGGATGCCAATCCTGAAATCGCAGTGGCCTCACTTTAAGATAGGGCGCGATCTTGGCAGCGCGTTTTGCGGATAGCGCGGGCATACCGCGCGTCACGATGTTCGTGGGTGGCGCGCCAAAAACGGTGGCGGCGGAAATCATCAATGTAAAAAACAGTCTCATCAGAGCCGCCAATCTTCCCCCACCCGCACGCTGTGGCAAGCGCAAAGGCTGGCATCCGCGCCCAATTCCTGCGACGCTCCGCCAATGCCAATTGTGACCCAACTGCTACACACCCGTTATCGCGTGGATGATCTCGAACGTTCGGTGAAGTTTTACACGGAAATTCTCGGGCTCACCGAGACGCGTCGGCACACCTCACCGCGCGGCTCCACGCTTATCTTTCTCGCCACGCCCAACAGTGCCGAGGAAATCGAGCTGTGCTCCTACCCCAGCAGTGGCGGAGTGCAAGTGCAGGAAGACCTCACGCATCTCGCCTTCCTCGTCGACAGCCTCGACGAGTTTGAAAAACACATCCAATCGTTCGGCATCGAGTACTCCGACGGCCCGCATTTCAAGGACGATGGCGGCGGCTTCGCGTTCATCGACGCGCCCGAAGGCTACGAAATCGAACTCATCCAGCGCGGCCCAAGCCCCGGCGAGGGCGGCTACTAGCTTTCCCATCCTCTCCGATGATCTGGCAAACGGGCGACATCACGTGGCAATTCCCCCGCCCCACGTTGGTGATGGGGATTGTGAATGTGACGCCCGATTCATTTTCCGATGGCGGCAAATTTATTGATGCCGAGGCTGCCACCGCGCACGCGCTGCAACTGGCCGCCGAGGGCGCGGAGCTGCTCGACATCGGCGGGGAATCCACACGCCCCGGCGCGCCGCCCGTGGATGAAGCGGAAGAATTGCGCCGTGTCATTCCGGTCATCGAAAAACTCACCAGCCAAACCGATGCCGTCATTTCCATCGACACCCAAAAACCTGCCGTGGCCGAAGCCGCTGTGACCGCCGGCGCGCGCGTCATTAACGACATCGCCGCCCATCGCGCGGAGGACACAATGTGGCGTATGGCCGCCCGATCCGGCGCGGGCTACATCGCAATGCATATGCGGGGCACGCCGCAAACGATGCAAAACGCCCCCGAATACGACGACGTGATTGCGACGGTGGAGGCCTTTTTTGCCGAGCGATTGGAGGCGATGGCCGCCGCCGGTTTACCCGCCGAACAGGTGGCGTTGGACCCTGGAATCGGGTTTGGCAAAACGGCGGGGCATAATTTGGCGTTGCTCGCAGGGCTTACTCGTTTTACAAGATTCCAGCGGCCACTGATGGTCGGCGCATCGCGCAAATTGTTCCTCGGCGGAGAAGTCACTGAACGGCTCGCCGGCAGCATCGCCTGCGCCTGCCGTGCTGCGGCTGACGAGGCGGGGATTGTGCGCGTGCACGACGTACGCGAAACCGCGCAAGCCCTGCGCACGTGGGAGGCCATCAACGGCGCATAACTATGGAGGCAATCATACTCGCACAGGCGAATCTGCCGCCGTTCATCGAGCAAATCTGGGAATGGATAAAGCTCGATTGGACGTGGATTGTCCGTGGCGTGGTGGAAATCGCCGCGCTGGCGGTGGGCATATATTATATGTTCACTTTTTTGCAACGCTCACGCGGTTGGCCCGTAGTGGTCGGCTTCCTCGTGCTCATTGGCCTCACCACGATGATTGCAATGCTCAAGCTGCAAGTCCTTCGCTGGCTGTTGCAACAACTCTTCCTGTTTACCACCGTGGCCATCCTCATTATTTTCCAGCCCGAACTGCGCCGACTACTCGCTGAGCTGGGCAATCTCCCACTCTTTTCCACCGACGAAGATAGCCCCCTCGATGTGGATGCGGTCGTACAAGCCACCGACCGCCTCGCGCGCCATCGTATCGGCGCCATTATGGCCATCGAGCAAACGGTCGACATTTACCAGGAAACCCAAAGCGGCGTTCTGCTCGATAGCGCTCTTACGCCCGAGATGCTCGACTCCATTTTTTTTCCGAACTCCCCATTGCACGACGGCGGCGTTGTCATTCGCGCGGACCGCATTATGTATGCTTCCTGTATTTTCCCACTCACACGTCGGCTGGACGTGAACCGCACGCTTGGCACTCGCCACCGCGCCGCGATTGGATTGAGCGAGGAAACCGATGCCATCGTCGTGATTGTCTCCGAAGAAACTGGCGACATTTCATACTGCCACGCCGGCGCGCTGCACAGGAACGTATCGGTGAAACAGCTCAAGGATTTTCTCACCGAGAAACTCAAGACCCACACCGCGCCTGTGGAGAAACTGACTTTCACCGGGCGCGTTAAGGATTCGCTGCGCGACCTCGGCCAAATCATCAACAAAAAACTTCGACCGAAGGATCACGTATGAGCAAATCGCCCGAACGCGAAGCGCGCGACCTCAATGAATTCTGGTGGAAAATTGGTTCCGTGGCCATCGCGGTAATGGTGTGGTTCATCATCACCACTGTGGCCGGCCTCTCCTACACCAACCGCGGACGCACCGGCAAACAACCCGCGCTCAAGCCGCCCACTACCAACACGCCGGCGACTCCACCGCTGGCCAATCCTAAATTGGATGAAGGCAACAATGAACCCGACGATGAACAAAACGAATAAAATTTTCGGCACTGACGGCGTGCGCGGACGCGCCAACATTGAGCCCGTCACCGCCGAGACCGCCCTCAAGCTCGGCCGCGCCGCCGCGCACGTTTTCAAAAACCTCAACCCCGAATCCCGCAGCCGCCACCGCCACCAAATCGTCATCGGCAAAGACACCCGCCTCTCCGGCTATATGCTCGAGAACGCGCTCGCCAGTGGTATCCTCTCGATGGGCGTGGACGTTCTTTTCATTGGCCCGCTACCCACGCCCGGCGTAGCGCGCATCACCCACAGCCTGCGCGCGGATGCGGGCATTGTTATCACCGCCTCGCATAATCCTTACGACGACAACGGCCTGAAATTTTTCAGCCACAACGGCTACAAGCTCGATGACGCCATCGAAGCCCAAATCGAAAACCTCGTCTTCAGCGGCGAAATCGACGACGTGCGTCCCACTGCCGGCGAAATTGGCAAAGCCATCCGCATCGACGACGCCCTCGGCCGCTACGTCGAGTTTGCCAAACGCGCCTTCCCCCGAGGCCAAACCCTCGAAGGCGTCACCCTCGTCGTCGACTGCGCCCACGGTGCCGCCTACAAGTCCACCCCCTGCGTGTTGCGCGAGTTGGGCGCGGACGTCATCGTCTACGGCAACCGTCCCAACGGCACCAACATCAACGCCGGTTGCGGCTCAATGCACCCCGAGCAAATGTGTCATTGGGTTCAGGAACACAATGCAAACATCGGCATCGCCCACGACGGCGACGCCGACCGCGTGCTGCTCTGCGACGAAACCGGCACGCTTATCGATGGCGACGACATTATGGCCATCGCCACGCTCGAAATGCTCACCGAAGGTTCACTCGCCAACAACACGTTAGTCTCCACCGTGATGAGCAACGCCGGCCTCGATGCCACCATCGAAGCCGCCGGCGGCAACGTCATCCGCACCGATGTGGGCGACAAAAATGTCATCGATGAAATGCGGAAGCACGGCCACAACTTCGGCGGCGAACAAAGCGGCCACCTCATTTTCGGCGACCACGGCACCACCGGCGACGGTCTCGTCGCCGCCCTGCAAATCCTCCGCATCATGGCCGCCAAAAAGAAACCGCTCAGTGAACTGGCGAAGTGTTGGAGCCGTTTCCCTCAAAGACTCACCAACATCCGCGTTACCGAAAAGAAGCCCTTCGAAGAATTGGACGGCGTGATGGGTCTCGTAAACGAAGCCGAGGTGGAACTGAAAAAGGACGGCGGCCGAATCCTTCTGCGCTATTCCGGCACCGAGCCCAAGGCCCGTTTATTGCTGGAAGGCAAAGACGCCGAGATGCTCGAACAATGGAGCAAAAAAATCGGCGAAGCCATCGCCAGCCAGATTGGGGAATAACGGGAGGGACGAGTTCCACCTCGTCCCATTTCAAAACCAATTTGGGGCAAGGTGGAACTTGCCCCTCCCTCAAGCCTTCAGCCGAAACTCAGCATCCGCTTTCTCGTTTGCTCGTGCAAAATTTACGGCAAACACAATCGCCGCCGTGAACAACGCGCCGGAGGCAATCGTGTTCTTCAGGAATACAATCGGTGGCGGAAAGCCCACTTGCCCGACGGTGAAGGATTGTGCCAATCCCACCCACGTTTTCGCATAAACCGGATTGCTCAGCCACGCGAATGAGTTGGCGACCAGAAAAAACGCGCACGCGCCGAGGACACCGCCCGCGATCAATGCTGCCGGCCGAGCCTTTTCGGTCATCCACCATCCCATCGCCGCCAGCCCGAGGTACAGCGCGTAGGTCACCCACATATGCGAAGTGAAGGTTGAGAAACCCAAATGCCGCCAGTGAAAATAATTCATTAACACATCGCTCACGAACATGAACGCCACCGGCACGAGCCACACGCGGCGCCCTTTGAAATAAACGCCCGCGCAAAAACAAATGGCATACACGGGGCTGAAGTTCCAAGGCAACAACCCCGGCCAACGCATCAGCGTAAACAGCGCCAGCAAGCCGAGCAGTATTGGAATGTGTCGAGGTGTTTTCATTGTTGCACGCCGAGGAGTTTTAACTGCCTCGCCTTGTCTTCGGCCAGATAAAACCAATGCTCCCCCGCGGGCGAACAGCTTACTGCCACGCTGAGATACTCGCCGCGCCACGAGACTTCATTGAGTTTCACGGTGTTGGCTTGGATGAGTTTTTGCGAAAGTTGCAGAAGTTGCTGGCGCGCCATCGGTGGGGCATCGGCGCTCAAGTGGGCCGCGAGATGGTTAGTGGATTCTGCGAGCTTTTCGATAATCGCCAGTGCGGCCTTGGCTTCGCTGGAATCCAATGCGACCTCGCGATCGGCAAATTCATTGTCCTTCGGCCCTGTGAATACGGAAATGCTCACCGCCACCACGGACACGACGAGGAGGATCAATTGCGGGCGGCTCATTTTATTTCTTCAGCTTGAAATGCTTGTCATCAAGCCCGCAAATGTAGCCCAAGTTGTGACGGTTGAGCGGCCACTTGTCATAGGGCAATAACGCCTCCACGTGGCCATCACCCCAGAGGATGGTGCACCGACCCTGATGCCGGAAATGGGCGTAAGCCGTTTCCCAGCCGGGCCACGCACGCGCTTGGGAGGGCGGCGTCCAAAACCAATTTTCCTCCAGCGGCCCCATCCAGTTGCGGGCGGAATCGCCGAAGAGCACGGTTTCCACCGGGCGCTGCAGCTCCATCGTGTCCACCCCGCGCCATTGGTAGCTGTAGTTTGGATCCCACCAGTTGCCCTGTTGCTGCATATTGTTCAGATAATGATAGTTGTAGCCGTAACTGCACGTGTGGGTTTGAGCGCGGCGGCTGTATGAGCGGAAGCTGGGGTCTTTCCAAACGCGCGCGGCGTTGTCCACGTAGGGACTGAGATGGCCACCGGAGAAATCCACAGCCTTGCCGGGGCCCAAATAGCGGCCAAAAAACTGCACGCCGGTGGAATCTGCCACGCCGGCCAGTTCGCCGTCGTGGTCGTCCTCGTACATGGTCGAGGCTTGGCCGATTTGCAAAAGGTTGTTTCGACTTTGGGCGGTCATCCCGCGCTGTTTGGCCTTGGCCAATGTGGGAAGCAACAGGCTCGCCAAGATGCCGATGATGGCGATGACGACCAGCAACTCAATCAATGTGAATGCGTTAGTGTGTTTCAATTTCATTCTTCGTCGTACCCCAAATGCGGCCGAAGCCATTTTTCGGCTTCGGCTTGCGATATGTTTTTGCGTTTTGCGTAGTCGACCACTTGATCCTCGCCGATGCGCCCGAGGTTAAAATATTTTGCGTCGGAGTGGTTCAGGTAAAAACCGCTGACGCTTGAAGGAGGTTTCATCGCATAGCTCGTGGTGAGCGTGGCGCCGGTGCGCTGCTCCGCTTCGAGCAGTTTCCAAAGGGTCGCCTTTTCGCTGTGGTCGGGGCAGGAGGGGTATCCCGCTGCGGGCCGAATGCCGCGATACTTTTCCTTGATCAAAAACTTCACTTGCTCCTCTTCGAGTTTGGTTTCCGCCGCGAACCCTTCGTCTTGCCCAATGCCGCATTGGTGGCGCAGGGTTTTGTGGAGATATTCGGCGGACGCTTCGGCCAACCGATCGCCGAGCGATTGCACGATGATGGCGGTGTAATCATCGCCCGCATCGCGGAAGGTGGCGGCGTAATCGTCTACCTCTTGCCCCATCGTCACCGCGAAACCGCCAAAGTAATCAATCCGCTCGCTGTTTTTCGGCGCGACGTTATCGGACAGGCTGCGGCAAATCTGGCCTTCCTTTTTCTGCCGTTGTTGGCGCGGGAAATGGAAGGTGGCGAGTTGTTCCACACGAGTTTCATCGCTGTAAATTTCCACATCATCGCCCACGGAATTGGCCGGCCAAAAGCCCGCCACGGCGCGGGATGTAAACCGTTTGTTGGCGATGATGCCCTCGAGCATTTTTTTGCCGTCGGCAAATAATTTCTTTGCCTCGATGCCCACTTCCGGTTTGTTGAAAATCGTCGGGTACACACCGTGCAATTGCCACGCCCAAAAGAAGGGCGACCAATCAATGTATGTGGCGAGCACGTCCAGCGGGATGGATTTAAAATGTTGGAGGCCCAGAATTTCCGGTTTGCGGATTTCTTCAGTCGCCCAATCGAATGACGGTGCCGCGGCGCGGGCTCGGGCAAGCGGCACAATGTCTTTGCGGCCGTCATCGCCAGCGGCGAATTTCTTGCGCAGGCGTTCGTGTTCCACTTCAAGTTCCTGCTGGAAATCCACGCGCCGTTTATCGCTCAGTAAATCGTTGCACACACCCACCACGAGCGAAGCGTCGAGCACGTGGCAGATCGATCCATCGTACGCGGGCGCGATCTTCACCGCCGTGTGCATTTTGCTGGTGGTCGCGCCGCCGATGAGCAGCGGCGTCTTCAAACCGCGCCGTTGCATTTCCTTGGCGTTGAAAATCATTTCATCGAGCGAGGGCGTGATGAGTCCGCTCATGCCGATGAAGTCCGCTTTGTGTTCTTCAGCGGCTTTCAAAATTGTGTCGCAATCCACCATCACGCCGAGATCGACCACATTATAGCCATTGCAAGCGAGCACGACGCCCACGATGTTTTTGCCAATGTCGTGCACGTCGCCCTTCACGGTGGCGATCACCATCGTGTTGGCCGAATCCTCTTCACCTTCTTGCTTTTCCGCTTCCATAAACGGCGTGAGATAGGCCACGGCCTTTTTCATCACACGCGCGCTTTTCACCACTTGCGGCAGAAACATTTTGCCCGCGCCAAAGAGTTTGCCCACCGCTTTCATGCCATCCATCAGCGGCCCTTCGATGACCTCCAACGGACGAGTAGCGGCGGCACGCGCTTCTTCGGTATCGGCCTCAATGAATTCTGTAATGCCGTTCACCAACGCGTGGCTCAGGCGTGCGCCCACGGATTCATCGCGCCATTTTTGGTCTTTGGCGGCGCGGTCTTTTTTGACACCCTTGAATTTCTCTGCGTAATCAATAAGCCGATCGGTCGCATCCGCGCGGCGATTGAGCAGCACGTCCTCCACGTGCTCGAGCAGTTCCGGCTCAATCTGTTCGTATACTTCGAGCATCCCGGCATTCACGATGCCCATATCGAGGCCGGCTTCCACGGCGTGAAACAAAAATGCCGAATGCATCGCCTCGCGCACGGTGTTGTTGCCGCGAAACGAAAATGAAATGTTACTTACGCCACCGCTCGTGCGCGCGCCGGGGCACGCCTCTTTCACGCGGCGCACGCCTTCGATGAAGTTCACCGCGTAATCGTTGTGCTCGTCCATGCCGGTGGCGACGGTCAAAACGTTGAGGTCAAAAATAATGTCCTCCGGCGTGAAATCCAGTTTCTCCGTGAGCAGTTTGTACACGCGTTGGGCGATGGCCACTTTATCTTCGACCGTCGCGGCCTGGCCTTTCTCATCGAACGCCATCACCACTGCAGCCGCGCCGTAACGTTGACACAACGCCGCTTGGCGTAGAAATTCTTCTTCGCCGCCTTTGAGGCTGATGGAGTTTACGATACCCTTGCCCTGCAAACATTTGAGGCCAACTTCGAGCACGCTCCATTTGGAGCTATCCACCATAATCGGCACGCGCGAAATATCCGGATCGGAGCCGATCAAATTCAGGAAGCGATGCATGCATGCCTCGGCATCGAGCAAGCCTTCATCGAAACAAATATCGATGACATTCGCGCCGTTCTCCACTTGTTGCCGCGCCAGCGCGAGTGCGCCTTCAAAGTCATCTTCCTTGATGAGTTTTTTGAACTTCGGCGAACCCATCACGTTGGTGCGTTCGCCGACCATTGCGAGTTGCCCCGGTGAATCGCCAATCTCTTGCGGCTCCAAACCGCTGAGACGCAGCGACGCCTTGCGCGCTTGCGGCACGCGCGGCTTCACGTCGGCGAGCGATTCGATAATCGCCTTCAAATGCGCCGGCGTGGTGCCGCAGCAACCGCCCGCGACATTCAGCAAACCTTGATCCGCCAAATCGCGCAACGCCTCCGCCGTGTCCACCGGCCGCTCGTCGTAGCCGGTTTCCGCGAGTGGATTGGGCAAACCGGCGTTTGGATAACAATGCACGAAGGTGTCCGCGATACGCGAGAGTTCGCGGATGTATGGCGCCATTTCCTTCGCGCCGAGCGCGCAGTTGATGCCCACGGTGAGGGGCTTCGCGTGCGCGATGGAATTCCAAAACGCCTCTGTCGTCTGCCCCGAAAGCGTGCGGCCGGACGCATCAGTGATGGTCACCGAAACCATCACCGGCAACCGCTCGCCGGTATCTTCAAAAACCTGTTCAATCGCAAATAACGCCGCCTTGAGGTTGAGCGTGTCAAACGTTGTCTCCGGCAACAAAATATCCACGCCGCCTTCAATGAGCCCTTCCGTCTGCTCGCGATACGTTGCCACCAAATCATCAAACGTCACCGCGCGATAAGCCGGATCATCCACATCCGGCGAAAGCGACGCCGTGCGATTCGTCGGCCCAATCGCGCCTGCCACGTAACAACGCCGCGATGTATCCTTCGCCATCACGGCCTCCACCGCCTCGCGCGCGAGTTTGGCGGAGGCCACGTTTAATTCGCGCGCAATGGACTCCAACGAATAATCCGCCATCCCAATGCGCGTGGCGCTGAAGGTGTTGGTTTCGATGATGTCCGAACCCACCTCCAGAAATTCCGTGTGAATGCCGCGAATGATGTCCGGCCGCGTCAGAGACAGCAAATCGTTGTTGCCCTTCAAGTCGCCGGAATGATCGGCAAACCGATCCCCGCGAAAGTCCGCCTCCTCCAGCGAATGCCGCTGCACCATCGTGCCCATCGCGCCATCCAAAAACAGAATGCGCGAGGCCAACCGCTCGCGCAGCTCCTCAATAATCGGCGACGTTCTCATGCCGCGAACACATAAACCCGCAGCCCGATTAGGTCAACAGTAAAATCATCATATCCGGATACGTTGATATGTATTAAGATTGAGTCAGTCGATGGTGGCGATGGTTTTATCGATTAGCCTTCACGGCGTCCGCGCGCTAGAGTAGCGGCATGGAATGGTTTTCCCTGTTTTCATTCGTGCTTCTCGTGACCGGAATCGTTTTGGCGGTGAGGCGACCCAAGGAATCCAGTCTTTTGACGAGCTTATCGATGCGCTTGGATTCACTGGAAAAACAAAGCCAAACGCAGGCTGAACTCATTAAACAGCTTCAGTTATCGAATCCTTCCGCCGAAGCGGAACCCCTGCCAGCCAAGGCCGAACCCGAGGCGACTTCCGTGCCGCCAGTGCTGGGAGCCTTGCCGCCCCCCGCAGAAGGGGTCGATCCCTTGCCCGCAATCGAACCCGAACTGCAGCCCAAGGAGCCGCCGGTATTGGAAGAGCCGAAACCCTTGCCCGCAATTGGCAACGCTCCCTCCACCCCCACGGCCCACCAAGGCAAAAGCCAACCGTGGAAGCCGCTGCCAGTTCTACCGGAAATTGAACCCGAACCCGTGCCCGATGCCATTTCTGAACCGGAACCGGTGCCCGAAGTGGCAACCACGGCAACCGAGCCCGAGCCGAAAACCAAAAGCTCCTTTGAATTGCAAATTGGAAAAGTGTGGCTAGTGCGGCTGGGCGTGGTGTTGGTGCTCACCGGTTTGGTGCATCTTGCACGCATGGGTTACGAGGGCATCACCGATGAGGTGCGACCCTATGTTAACGCCTCTCTTTTATATCTGGTGAGCTTTGGCATGATGGCCGCCGGTCTGTTTTTGCACCGGCGGTTTGAGGTGTTAAAGAATTACTCGGAGGTGCTCACGGGCGGCGGCATGGCGGCGGTATATTTTTCAACGTACGCACTTTATTTTGTGGAGCGCCCATACCTCGGCTTGATTGAAAGTCCGGTGTTGGCGGGCGTGTTGCTGATCGCTTGGGCGGCCTTTATCATCACCCTCGCCACGCGGCGGCAATCGGAAGTGATGGCCATGTTCGCGATTGCCGGAGCGTATTTTGCTTCGTACATCCCGCTCATCCACGACTCCGGCGGCGATCATGCGATCTTCACACTGTTCTCCAACGTGGCGCTCGCCATCGCGGCCACGGTGTTTGTTATTCGCAATCGCTGGGCAAACGTATCTTTCCTGAGTCTCTTCACCACCTTCGCCGGATTTGCTTATTGGCGATTTGTGCATCCGGCTGGCAACGGCGCGGAGTTTTGGCAGGGCGCGGGATTTCTCACGGCGTACTGGATTATTTTCACACTGGCGGGATTCCTTTCGCGTCACGAGCAAATGACCGCGACCCAACGCAGCGCGTTCATCAACCTGAACAACGGTGCTTTCTTTGGGCTCATCACCATCACCCTGCTGCAAACGCCGGCGTTGCGCGAGCAGTACTGGATCTTCCCGCTCGTGCTCAGCGCGGCTCTAGCAGGACTGCACAAGCTGGCGCGACGGCAATTGCCTGACGAGCCGCTGCTGGCTGATGTGCTGCTGGCCAAGGCGGGGCTGCTGCTCACGCTGGCGATCATGACACTGCACCAAGCCGAACATTTCCGCGCGCTGTTGTTGGGCGCGGAGAGTGTGACAATTGTATTCTTCGGCCTGCGCAGCGGCCAACGCTTGCTGCAATGGGCGGGCTTGGGCGCGGCGTTTGCGGCGGTGGCGTTCGGTGGATGGGAACTGGCAAAATCGTTCAGTGAATTAAGGGGCGGCTTCAGTGCAGACATGATTCAACTGGGCGGCTTCCTCAGCGTGCTGTTACTGGCGGGCGGGTGGGTGGCTCGACGGTTTGAGCCCGCTCGCGAGAATACCGAT
>JAPKDK010000354.1 GCA_028872645.1 Verrucomicrobiota bacterium | reverse complement strand
CTTGCCCGCTGCGGCCAGAGGTAGTGGGCGCGGCAGCAGTGGGCGCGGCAGCAGTTCACGTGAAAGCGGCAAATCAAGGTATACACCTGAACAAATCGCCGCGTGGAGAAAAAGACAGGAGCAAAGCAGGAAAGGCTCAGGCCAACGCCCACCAAATTCCATGTCTTCGCGCGGGCAATCTGGCTCAGGCAGCCGTGGAGCTTTTGGTGGGGCGTCGAGTGGGTTCGGAGCTTTTCAGCAGGGCAGCAAGTCCGCTTCATCTGCTGCAACCCCGAAGTCCAGTAGTTTCGCTGCACCCGCAGATACCAATGCTTCTAAGTAATCCCAGATTCCAGCGAGGCCGCGAACGCGGTGTTGCGCTGATTATGGTGCTGGGCTTCATCATTGTTCTGGCTGTGATGGCCGCTGCTTTTGCCACCAATATGCAGGTGGAAGTCAAGCTCGCCCGCAAAGCCAATGACGATGTGAAAGTGGAATGGATTTGCCGCAGCGGCATCGAGCTTTCCAAATACATCCTCGCCCAGCAAATGGCCAACGCGCAGGAGCCATACGATTCCCTCAATCAACAATGGGCCGGAGGTCCTGCAGGCACCAACGGCTTCAATGTGTTCCTCGAAAACCTCGATCTCACCAAAAGTGCCTGGGCGGAGAACACTGTGCTCGGGCTGGTTTTCCCCGATCAAAACGAGTTTGAGAAAAAGATTGGGAATGACGCGCGCTGCACCATTCAGATTATTGATTTGGAGCGGAAATTCAACATAAACCGGGCCGCTGAGGACAGCATGGGTAAATTCCCCCTCGAGAAAACATTCGAGCTGATGGACGTGGATACCGGCCTCTCTCCCTACCTCATCGACGCCATAAAAGACTGGCGCGATACCGATGATAATCGCCGTGTCAGCGGAGCCGAGAGCGATACCTACGAAGCTAAAACCCCGTCCTACACCGCCAAAAATGGCCCCATTGACGATCTCAAAGAACTGCTTTTAATTGAAGGCATAACCCCGGAAATTTACTGGGGCAGCCGCGCTAAACAAATCGCTGCAGACCCCCTGCAAGCTCCGAGCAGCGCATTGCGCGGCGCGGACGATGAAGAAGAAAACACTTACAACTTCGGCATGGTTGACGTTTTTACACCCATTTCCACAGGCTACATAAACCTCAACACCGCTTCACGCGAAGTCATGCAACTCGTGCCCGGTTTCGATCAGAGCCGGGTGGATCTCATCCTCCAAATACGTGTAGGACTGGACGGCATTGATGGGACCGAGGACGACGAGCCCTTTGATGACGTGGCCCAAATCCAACGGGCCGGTTTCACGACTGACGCCATCGCCAATGCGCGTCGCTTCTTCAGCGTACGCAGCGCCACCTACGAAGTCACAGTGCAAGCGCAGGTTGGTAAACTCAGCCGCACACTCGTCGCCGTGATCAGTCGCGCCAGCCCCACGGACATCAAGATTCTTTACACTTACTGGAAATGAAGCGCGTCACACGTACGTACTTCATCACCGGTACCGGCACCGGCGCGGGCAAAACAACCCTCACCGCGCTGTTGCTCGATCACCTGCGCGCCGAAGGCGAAAACGCAATCGCAATCAAGCCCGTCTGCACCGGTCCGCGCGACGATGTGCGCCTCCTACAAAGCCTGCAACCCGGCGCGTTGAGCGATGATGAAATGAATCCCTTTCATTACCAAAAACCGGTGACCCCACTCGTCGCCTCGCGCCGGCGTTTGAAGAAAGAACACATCGTGAGCGCCATCCGCCAACGGGAAGGGGAGTGCGATCGGCTTTTAGTGGAAGGCGCGGGCGGTTTGCGGGTGCCTTTGGCAGCGGGAGTGGCATGGGATGAGGTGGTGAAAACTTTGAAATGTGACGTTATTTTAGCCGCTCAAAACCGACTTGGAATGCTCAATGAGGTCAATCTAACCCTCGATCGACTAGAAACCATTGGCGCAAAGAAAGTTTTTGTGGTGCTTTCTGACTGTAACCCACCGTCGCACAGGGACGAATCAGCTGTATCAAATCAGCGTGTTTTAGCCGAATTTTGGCCTAAAACGCCATTTTTTAGGTTGCCGTATTTGGGGTTAAACTTGGGCAAACCGGAGGAAATTCGCTCGGCCCAAAAAAAAACAAAAAAAACACTTGCACGATTGATGAGTTTACTGTGAACTGCGCCTCGCTTTCGGAGACAACGAACCGGTAAAACGGTTCCTCTTGGCTAAAGCCAAAACCCAGGGACGGTTCCCGCAAGGGAAGTTGTGTCGGGGTGTTGTTGTCTTTTGGAAGCATTTCGGCTTGGTCCGAAACGTTCTTTGAAAATTGAATTGTGTAATGGCAGAAGCCCTCGATAGAGGCTCTTGTTAGGGAGTCTTTATTGAGTATTTGAGTAAATAAAAAACAACATTATTAGTTGGCGTTTAGCCGAGTGATAGTCGAACTAACGTTTTTATACGGAGAGTTTGATTCTGGCTCAGAACGAACGCTGGCGGCGTGGATAAGACATG
>JAPKDK010000353.1 GCA_028872645.1 Verrucomicrobiota bacterium | reverse complement strand
CATCGTGCGTGATCACGTAAGCGTCGGCCGCCTTTTCGCTGCGCCAAAACGCGCAGAATTTGCAGTACACATTGCAGACGTTGGTGTAGTTGATATTGCGGTCGATGCTGAAAGTGATGATGTCATTGCCGCGCCCGTCGAAAGCCTTCGCCTTGGCCAATTCCCGCCGCCGATGCGCCAGCGCGCCAAGCGTCTCCAACGGCAGCGAATACAGCCGCAACGCCTCCGCTTCGGAAACACGTTCGCCATTCCACGTTTTTTGCAATAGGTCATCCACGCGGGGAGTGTACGACAAGGGAGGAACGAGTTCCACCTCGTTCCCTGTTTTTATAGAAACGCAGAGGACGCAGAGACGCAGAGGAACGTAGAGTTTTTCATTTGGTTTTTCTCTGCGAACCTTTGCGGCTCGGCGTCCTCTGCGTTTAATTGATTTGGGGCAAGGTGGAACTTGCCCCTCCCGTTAAACGTAAGTGGGTTCGTGCACGGGTTTGTTGTTGTGCGTTTTTAGAAGTTCCACAAATTTTGCCAATCCAGATTTCTCTTCATTGCCCAGATCGTATTGGATGTGGCCGCCGAGGTAGGTTTGGCGGAAATTGGCATCGTAGTCGGGGTAGGTCTCGATGGTTTGGGCGAGGTGAGCGAGGCCGTTGGTTTTAGCGGTGCGGAGTTTTTCGCGCAGGGCGTCGTCGTGATGACCTCGGCGGAGGGCCCAGACGGCGTAGACGAAAGGGAGGCCGGTGAGTTCGTGCCACGCGGTGCCGAGATCCCAGATTTTGTGCTCGTGCGGGGCGCGCAGGAAATCGATGGCGGGATTGCCGATGAGTAAAACATTTTCCAACGAAACGGATTGGCGATAGCCACCGAGGGGTTCCATCTTTGGGATGTGGCCGCGCTCAGCGAAGAGCACGCGCAGGAGGTTCACGCTGGTGAGACTGGCGGTGTCGCAGTGGATGGTTTCGATTTCATCCAGCGGTTGCTTGTGCGCTAGGAAGACGCTTTTCACTGCGCCGCGCGAGGCAACGGCCACGCCATCGAGCATATCGTAGCCATCGTGAAACAGCGCCTCGGTGATGCTCACCAACGCGGCATCGTGTTGGCCGGCCCGCAATTTTTCCGCCAAGCGCGAGGGTACGTCGTATTCCGTTTCGTGCTCGATGCCATGAGTGAGGGGCACGGAATTGAGGTAGGGAACGGAGCCGATGCGTTTCATGCGGTGGCCAAATTATCGTCCAATAGATTCGGCGGCAGGGAATCGTCGGTGGCGTTGGGGGCATCGGGCGTGTCGTCAGTCCATTCGCGGACGGGTTCGTAAAAGGTATTGCGTTGCACGGGCGTTTTGCCGGCTTCGCGGATGGCTTTGATGAGGGCGGCCTCGGGTTGGCTTTGGGGCGCGCCGGTGCCGGCCATTCGGAAAATGTGTTCCTCGACGATGGTGCCGTGCAAATCATCGGCGCCGTAGCTGAGCGCCACTTGGGCGAGCTTCATTCCGAGGCCCACCCAGTACGCGGTGAGATGGTCGAAGTTATCAAGAAATAAACGGCTGACGGCGATGGTGCGAAGGGCGTCGTTGCCGGTGGGCGGATGCGTGACGGGGATGGCGTTGTTCTCGGGTTGATAGGGCAGCGGAATAAAACCGGTGAAGCCGCCGGTCTCGTCCTGCAAGGCGCGGAGTTGGGCGAGGTGGTCGATGCGTTGCTCGAGGGTTTCCACGTGGCCGAATAGCATTGTGCACGTGCTGCGTCCGCCGAGTTGATGCCACGCGCGATGGGCGTCGAGATATTCGCTGGCGGTTTCTTTGCCCTTGGCAATGGCGTCGCGGACGTCTTGTTGGAAAATTTCCGCACCGCCGCCGGTGAGCGAATCCAATCCGGCGGCCTTGAGCGTGGCGAGCACTTCGGGCATTGGCTTTTTGCTGATGCGGGCGAGGTGATAAATCTCCACGGCGGTGAAGCATTTGAGCTGGAGATTGGCATCAAGCGCCTTTAGTGCGTGCAGCATTTCGGTGTAATAATCAAACGGCAGCGAGGGGTGCAATCCGCCGACGATGTGGAGCTCGGTTATATTGAGCGCGAGTGCTTCCTTGGCTTTCGCCACTATTTCGTCGATGGAAAGTTCGAAGCCATCACCATCGCGTTTCTTGCGCGCGAAGCTGCAGAATTGGCACGACAGGATGCAGTAGTTGGAATAATTGATGTAGCGGTTGACGATGTAACTGGCGCGGTTGCCGACCTTCCGCTCGGTGGCCAGCGAGGCGAGGCGGCCGAGGGCATTGAGGTCGGGCGTGCGAAACAGGCGCAGGGCATCGTCGGCGTCAAGGCGAGTGTTGGCTTCGATCTTTTCGGCGAGGTCGGCCAGTCCGCTTTTTTTCAAAATGAAATCCATTACCACAATCTCCACGAAACAAACCGACCCACGAGGCTGACCTCAGTGACGACCATCACCAGAAAAACGATGCTGACAACGCCGTTGAGATTGAAGAACGCGCGTTGCACCCAGTCGAGGCTGCGCTTGCGGGCGATCCAATGCTC
>JAPKDK010000002.1 GCA_028872645.1 Verrucomicrobiota bacterium | reverse complement strand
ATTGCGTAGCCAAATCGCTTGAAGAAATCAACCTTGCCTACGTCGAACTGAGGAATGGGCATCTGCACTCGTTTTTGCTAGGATCACCCCGTGAAATTTGCCGGTCTTATAATTTCTCAGTTTGAAATTTTTGCAGGATAAAACCAAATGAGTATCTCGAGAAGAAAGTTTCTGAAAACCAAAGGGGCGGTGCTGACATTACCTTTTTTGCATTCGTTTGCTGATGTATTAGGCGCGCCCAAAAAGAAGGATAAGCCGAGTAAGAAGCTGGTCATCATGTATGTTCCCAATGGGCTCGTACGCCGTTGTTTTTTCCCAGGTGAGGAGGAAGGGATGTCGCCAAAATTTGTTGGCGGGTTTAATGCCGACAAAACCAAAAACCAGGAACGTAAACAGAATAAGCCGGGCATATATCCGCTGGAACTGACCTCGACCATGCAGCCCTTGGCCGATCATACGAAGGATATTTCGTTGGTCACTGGCTTGGATCGCACATTTAAGGGCGGGCAGGATGTACACGCACAGGGGGCGTCGTGCTATCTCACAAGTCTTTCACCGGCGCAGGCGACTGAACAGGGCATTAAACATCCTAATGGAAGAAGTTTGGATCAGGTGATTGGCGACAAGGTGGGGTTGTCCACGGTGTTTAAAACGCTGGAGATTAGCTGCAACGGTTTCACGGCGGGCAAAGAGTCGATTTATTTTAATAATATCTCATGGTATGGACCCGATAAGATTGCGCCTTCGATCAAAGACCCGAAAAAGCTCTATGATCGATTATTTCTGGCTGACAGTTATCGGACGCATCTTGCCGATGTTACGGATCTAGTGCTGGCGGATGCTAAGGCACTTTCAAAAAATCTGCCGCGGGAAGATCGCGAGACAATGGATGAGTTCATGGGGATGATTCGAGACATTGAAATTAGAATTGCAAAACTGCAAAAGTTGATTTCAAACGCCAACATTAAAGAACCGAAAAACGAGATCTTGCCAAGAGGCGAGTATATCAGATTGCAGGCCGATTTAATGCTGTTGGCCTTTCAGATGGGGATCACGAATATCTGCACATTTATGGTGGGCCCTGAGCGGTGGGAAGCTTCGTTACGATACGAGGGCGTTTTTGACAACCCAGTGAATCATCACACCTTCACCCACAACCAGAAGGGTGAGGGTTATCTGAATGTGCAGAAGATCGACATCTTTCACATGCAGCAATACGCCTACATCCTGAAGCGCATGAAGGCGATTAAGGAGTCCGATGGGAGTACGATGCTGGATAACTCATTGGTCACTTACGGTGCTGCCCTTGGAGATGGTTCCACCCATCAGTATTATGATCTGCCGCTGATCTTAGCCGGTGGTGGTCAGGGTCAGGTGAAGCAAGGTCGTTTTATCCAATGCAAGAGTGGCACGTTGAATTCCAACATGTGGCTCACGCTGGCGAAGCTGATGGGAGTGAAGATGGATTCCTACGCGGACAGCACGGGTGTCGTCTCCGATTTGTGGACCTAAGGTTGCCCATGCTTTCCAAACGGTTAATGCGCGGAAGTTGCTTAATATTTCTGCTGGTTGGACTGGTGCCTGAATGTCGCGCCGCCGATGAATTCAATCAGTTCCTCAAACCTCTCTTTGCCCGGAATTGCATCAAGTGCCACGGCGAAAAAAAGGTAAAGGGGAAGATCAATCTCAAGGAGATCGCAACGGCGAAACAGTTTTTGGCGAAGCCTGAGTTAATCAAGGAACTAATCGAGGTCATCGATGCGGTTGACATGCCCCCTGAGGATGAGCCGCAGCTGAGCGAGGTGGAGCGGGTAAAACTACTCGCTGCATTAAAGACGCAGTTGCGAGCAGCGACAACCGGATCCAAGGTGAAACACTCGCGCATCCGGCGCTTAAATCGATTTCAGTACAACAACGCAATTCGGGATTTATTCGGGTTAAATCGTGACGTGTTTGGGTTGCCGGAAAAACTAATGACGCGACAGGAAAATTATCTGCATTCCAAGAAAATGCCCGATCGAGTCAACGTGTCATCCTTTGCCTTGAAGCCGAAAGCAGGACTGCAGGGCGTACGTGCATTTCCAAAAGATTTGCGTGCATCCCACGGGTTCGATAATCAGGCCAATCAACTGACCTTGTCGCCGTTATTGCTGGATGCCTTTCTGCGACTGAGTGTTTCCATCCTCGAAAGCCCGGACTTTAACGAAGGTAACGTTGGGATTTGGAACGAGTTCTTCAAGGAGCCAGCTGCTGACGCCAACATGGAGGCGGAAGTCCGGAAGCGACTTGGGCCGTTTCTGTTGCGCGCTTTTCGACGGCCGGTTGATCGTGAGGTGCTGGAGCGTTACACAACCTACACCCTGTCCAAAATTAAACAGGGACTCCCGTTTACCGGCAGCATGAAAAAAGTTGCGTCGGCTGCCTTATCCTCACCCATGTTTCTTTATCGATATGGATCGGCAAATGAAAAAGCGGATTTATTTACACTGGCCTCAAACCTCTCCTTTTTCTTTTGGGCTAGTAGTCCGGACTTGGAGCTCTTGGGTTTGGCGAAAAGTGGTGAGCTGTCCAATCCTGAGGTCTTGAACAAGACCATCAATCGGATGATGGCCGATGCCAAGATCGAGCGGTTTTTGGATACCTTCCCCTCACAATGGATGCAACTCGAAAACGTTCTGGCGGCGACACCGGACCCTAAGAAACACAGATTCTTCAGTCTGGATAAGAACAACCCGGCCAGTTTGCAGATGTTGATGGAGCCGCTGCTGCTATTTGACGCCGTATTTATTGAAGATCGCCCAATCGTTGAACTCATCGCGCCGGCGTTCGGCTACCAGAGCAGCTTCCTGGAGGATTGGTACAAGACCCGGCTTGAGCCAGAGCCGGTCGACGAAGTGCGGATCGCGAAAGAAAACAAGCAACGCAACGAGGTGATCAGGGACCTGCAGGCTTCGTTGACCAGGGTGCGGGAGGAACTGGCCGGTCTGGACCGGGCCATGGTGGATCCCATTAAAGAGAAACGGGTAGCCGTGGATCTGGCCGCTGGACAGGTTGCCTGGGAAGAGACCCAGGCGAAGCTTGTAGACGAGGCCGTGACTCTTTCTACCTGGAAACGCATCGGACCGTTTGCCGGCGGTACGTTGGACAACGCTCACGCCAAGGCGTTTATCGATGAAACCGCGGTCGATCTCGCAAAGACCTATGGGGACCAGAAATGGGTCGAGGTCAAAGAGTACGTCGACGGTAAGGTGCACGCGCTAAAGCATGCCAACTGCGCGACGTATATTTATCGGACCATCCAGGCCAGGTCGGCCCGCTCGTTGGAACTCTCGCTGGGCAGCGATGACAGTTTTAAGCTCTGGCTCAACGGTCAACTGGTCGCGGAGAAGAAAATCACGCGGGGCGTGGCTCCGGATCAGGACAAGGTGCGTGTGGAACTGCTCGAGGGGGAAAACACGCTGTTAATGAAAATTTCCAACGGGGGTAGTGGCTATGGGTTCTATTTCAAGACGCAGTCGGTTCCCTTGCCTGGGCCGGTGGTGGCGGTGCTGCAAGTAACAGCCTCCGAGCGGACAGAGGATCAAAAGCAGGTGTTGGTGAAATATTACCTGTCCATCGCGCCGGAGTTAGCGAAAGTGCGCAGGGAGATCTCGCAGGGTAGGGTGGCGGTCGTCAAGCAAGTGCAGCAACTGGAAGACCAGCTCAAGAAGGCTCCCAAATCGAGGGATGTGAAACAACATCGAGCGGATGCGCAGCGTCGGTTTGACGACCAGTTGCGGGTCAAGATGCGGTCGCGAGCATTCAAGCGTATGCCGGCAACCGATGAGCGTTATGGAGGTATCATCACCAGCGCAGCCATGCTCAGCATGACCGCGGGACCCAAGCGCACCCATCCCATCGCTCGAGGCGCATGGATTATCGAGGTGATCCTTAATGATCCACCTCCTCCACCACCAAACGATATCCCTCCCCTAAACGAGGATAGTGGGCCGAAAAATCAGACGATCCGCGAGAAGTTTGCCGAGCACAGGAAAAACCCGGATTGTGCCGGCTGCCATTCCAAGCTGGACCCACTGGGGTTCGCCCTTGAAAACTTTGATATCACCGGACGGTGGCGTGACAAATATGAGAATGGTCGTGACGTTGACGCCAGCGGCAAGTTGTTACGAAAATATGAATTCAATGATATTGTCCGATTCAAAGAATCACTGGCCAAGGAGAACAGACGTTTTGCAAAGGCATTTTCTGCCCATCTGCTACGCTTCGCCCTGGCTAAGGAACTTAGCCCTGCGGATACCCTGACCATCGACGCCATCGTCAACCGGACAGAGAAGGAGAATTTCAAACTAAAATCCCTTATCCGCGAAGTGATCCTGAGCGATAGTTTTTTTCAATCAAACTGATCCGACGAGCCAAAGCGCCAATTGATGAACTCCTCATCGGCGAACAGCAGGGCAAGCTCAAGGAATTGAAGGCTGCCCAAAAGGGCAAAAAGAAAGAATCCAAGGACAAGTAAAAGCGGATTAATCGGGCTTTGAATCTAGGCCAAATTCCTTTTCATTGGCATTGAGTGGCTGCAGTGTGTATTTTCTGGACCGGATCATGTTACATATTTTTGTCTCTTTAGTTGTGTTCACCCTGGGTATTTCCGCCCATGCCCAATCGGTCGCAGATTCAGCCACCCCAATTAGGAACATCAAAGCAGTTGATGGCTTCAAGGTGGAGCTTCTCTATTCAGTGCCCAAGCCAGCACAGGGCTCATGGGTGGCAATGTGTCACGATGATAAGGGGCGCATCATCGTAAGCGATCAATTTGGAGGGCTGTACCGCTTCAGCCCGCCGGCGGCCGGGGAAATGCTCAAGCAATCGGACATCGAAGCGGTGCCGGCCAAGATTCGCGCGGCCAACGGCCTGCTTTGGGCGGCAGGCGCACTGTACGTGGGGGTGAATGATTACGAGCGCAAGTTCCCCAGCGGATTATATCGCGTAACCGACTCAAATGGTGACGATAAGCTGGACAAGGTGGAGCACCTGCGCGAGCTGACTGCGCGCGGTGATCACGGTATCCACGCTATTTTGCCCGGACCGAAGGGCACGCTCTATCTCATCACCGGTAACAATACCGCGCCACTCAAGACGCAAACTTCGCGTGTGCCGATGCATTGGGGTGAGGATCACCTTCTACCGCGTATGCCAGATGGTCGCGGCCACAACCGGGACCGGCTCGCTCCCGGTGGTATAATTTACAAGGTCTCATTGGATGGCAAAACGTGGGAAATTGTTTCCTCGGGTTATCGCAATATTTACGACGGAGGTGTGAACCGTGATGGTGAGCTTTTTGCCTATGATGCGGACATGGAGTATGATTTCAATACCTCATGGTATCGCCCCACGCGCATCAATCACGTGACCAGTGGCTCGATGTACGGATGGCGCAATGGCACCGGCAAGCGGCCGGAGTTTTATCCGGACACTCTGCCGCCGGTAATCAATATTGGCCCGGGCTCACCCACAGGGGTGACTTTCGGCTATGGTGCAAAGTTTCCCGCCAAGTATCAGGATGCCATGTATATCCTCGACTGGAGCTGGGGAAAAATTCATGCCGTGCACCTGAAGCCCGACGGTTCCAGCTATACGGCCACCAAGGAAACCTTCATCACCGGTAGTCCGCTTCCAGTAACCGACGTGATCATTCATCCTGTCGATAGGGCGATGTATTTCACGATTGGTGGCCGCAAGGTGCAGTCCGGATTGTACCGCGTGACCTACACTGGAAAAGAATCTACAGCACTTGTAAAACATGCACCCAAACAGAACAAACTAACCGAGCTTCGTCATAAGCTGGAAAAGTTTCACGGCGTTCAACACAAGAACGCTGTAACAACCGCTTGGCCACACTTGAGCCATCCTGACCGTTTTGTGCGTTGGGCTGCCATGACGGCGGTGATGCATCAGCCCGTGGAGCAGTGGCGCAATCGCGCGTTGGGCGAGAAGGATCCCAACAAGCGCGTGGTCGCTCTGCTCGGTTTGAGCAAGGTGGTGGGTTCGGATCCGAAAAATAGAAAGCCAGACGCGCCAGCGGATTTAGCGGAAGTGGATCGCCCCACATCCAACCCGATTTTCAAGGCCCTTTCTCAGGTGAAATGGAATCAACTCGATCATCAGGGCAAGCTCACCCTCGTGCGCACATATCAGATCGCCTTGGTGCGTTTTGGCGAACCCAACTCGCGCGCCGTGGCCAAGATTGTTGGCCAGCTTGATCCTCATTTCCCGGCGCCTGACTTCGAGCAAAACTGGCTGTTGTGTGAGACGCTGGCCTATCTGCAGGCACCCAATACTGCCACTAAGGGTATTCAATTACTAAACGGAGCAGCCACTCAGGAGGAGCAAATAGAATATGCTCGGTCACTGCGAATGTTGAAGCAAGGCTGGACAATGGAACTCCGTGAATCCTACTTCAACTGGTTCCTAAAGGCGTTCAACTACCGCGGCGGAGCCAGCTTTAGTAAGTTCATTGAATTCATTCGACGGGATGCCGAGACCAGCCTAGATGCCAAGAGCCGCGAGCAGTTAAAAGGTTTGCTTGCAAAAAAACCCAAACAGAAATCCCCCTATGAGATCATGGCCCAGGCCATGATCGGGCGTAATTTTGTGAAGGAATGGAAACTTAAGGAACTCAGCGGGGTAGCAAAAACAAAATTGAAGAACCGTAACTTTGAAAGAGGGCGCAAAATGTTTGCCGCCGGGGGCTGCTTTGCTTGTCACCGGTTTGCCAATGAGGGTGGAATGACCGGCCCTGACCTTACCGGAGCCGGTGGACGCTATTCAGCCCATGATCTGCTCGAGCAGATCATCAACCCGAGCAAGGAAATCAATGAACAGTTCGTGCCGGTGGTGGTGAAAATGAAAAACGGTGATCTAATCACCGGCGTAGTCGTGAATATGAACGGTGATCGTGTCACAGTGAATACCGACATGTTCGACCCCAACCAACGCGTAAATATAAATCGCCCCGAGGTTAAGAGCATTGAACCCTCAAAAGTGTCCCCCATGCCTCCAGGCCTGTTAAACCTAATGCGTGAGGATGAAGTGATGGATTTACTCGCCTACATCCTCAGTGGCGGCGACCGCAACCATTCAGTCTTTAAAAAGTAATCATGAAAAAAAACCTGACTCTACTTCCAGCAATCCTACTCACCACATGGCTGGGGTGTGGCGGCAATCAAGAGGCCACCGCACCTGCCAATACCGGTGTAAATGGCGAGAACGCTGAAAAAACAAAGGGTATCATTGCCTACACTCCTCAAACTCTTTCCAACCCATTTTTCAGCGTAATTGGTGACCATATTCGGGCGGAAGCAGAAAAGAACGGTTACGAAATCCTGATCGTGGATCCAGACTACGATGTGAAAAAACAATCTGATCAGATCGATGATTTCATTGCTAAAAATGTTACAGCCATTGTCCTTGTCCCCTGTGATCGACTATCGGTAGGACCCGCTGTGCAAGCTGCCAATAAAGCAGGGATTCCCGTTTTCACTGTGGACGCCAAGTGTGCAGCTGATGGCGTGAAAATCGAAGGCCATGTTGGCACTGACAACTTCCAAGGTGGAGAACTTGCCGGCAAAGCCATGATTGATGCACTCGGTGAAAAAGGCGGTAAAGTGCTGATTCTGGATCTAAAGAGAGCTCACTCTTGTGTTTTGCGAGTGGACGGATTTAAAAAAGTGATTAATGCCCACAACAAAGAAGCAGATGGAAAAGTTGAAATTGTATCCGAACTTGATGGCAATGGAGATCGCACCAAGGGCTATCAGTCAACCGCTGATGCCTTGCAGGCCCATGAAGATCTTGATGCGATCTTTGCCATCAATGACCCTTCCGCACTCGGTGCGTACACCGCAGTAAAAGAGGCCAATCGGGAGGCCAAAATTAAAATTATCGGATTCGACGGTCAACTTGATGGCAAGCAAGCCATCAAAGACGGTAAAATCTATGCCGACCCTATTCAACATCCGGATAAAATGGGTAAACAAATTGTTCAACTAGTCATCAAATATCAAGCGGGTGAAAGCTTCGAGCCGGAAACGCTTATCCCCGCGACCCTCTACACCAAAGCCGAGGCGGATCAGGATCCTGAACTAAAATAATTCATGGCGGACGCCGCCCAAACGCCGTTGCTCCGGATGCGCGGCATCAGCAAAGCCTTTCCTGGCGTACAGGCACTGAGCAAGGTGAATCTCACGCTATTCGCAGGTGAAGTGTTGGCTCTGCTCGGTGAAAACGGTGCCGGTAAAAGCACCCTGATTAAAATTCTTGGAGGAGCACATCAGCAAGATGAGGGGAGTATAGAGATTGATGGAAATTTGGTGCGCCTCAATAATCCTCTAAAAGCCCAATCTGCGGGCATTGGAATCATCTATCAGGAGTTTAATTTAGTCCCCGGTTTAACAGCCCGTGAAAACATTTTTCTCGGGCAGGAACCTTCTCGGGTTTGCTTTATTCCACGAGCGCAAGAGGAGGAAAAGTCCCGCGAGTTGTTTGCCAGAATTGGCGTGGAGATTAATCCCAACACCCTCTGTCGTGATCTCACCGTGGCCCAACAGCAAATCGTGGAGATTGCCAAAGCACTGGCACAGGATGCTCGAATTATTATGATGGATGAGCCCACCGCCGCCCTCACTTCCCGCGAGGTAGAATGTCTGCTCACAGTTGTCCGAGAATTACGCTCGCAGGGTATTGGCATTATTTACATCAGCCACCGCCTGGATGAAATTGATGCCATTGCTGATCGCGTCACTGTGTTGCGAGACGGTGCCCATGTAACTACGCGTGCAAAAGAAGATCTAGAGCGGCATGAAATGATCGAACTGATGGTCGGCCGTAGCCTGGACAAAGAATTCCCTTCCCACGAATGCCAACCTGGGGACGTTCGATTGGCAGTAAAAAATCTTAGCCGCGGCACCAAGGTTCGCAATGTTTCCTTTGAACTGCGAGCGGGTGAAATTGTCGGCCTCACCGGACTGGTTGGAGCAGGTCGAACGGAAACAGCCCGATTGATTTTCGGTGCGGATAAGAAGGACTCTGGCACCGTGGAGCTGGACGGAAAATCCATTGGTGCTACTTCCCCACGCGATGCCATTCGATGCGGCATTTGCCTGCTCACTGAAGACCGCAAATCAGAGGGACTGGTGCTCGGCCTCGCGGTGCAGGAAAACTTTGGCTTACCCAGCCTGCATCAATTCACCCATAAAGGGCTGATCAATCGAGAGCAGGAAAGCGATGCCTTCGCGAAGTATGTGAAGCAGATTAAGATTAAAATTGCCAACCACGAACAATCAGCAGCCACTCTCTCTGGAGGTAACCAGCAAAAAGTCGTCCTTGCCAAGTGGTTGCAGCGAAATGCAGAAGTAATCATTTTTGATGAACCCACTCGGGGCATTGACGTGGGTGCAAAATACGAGATTTACCAACTCATTCACCAACTCACTGATGAAGGGAAGGCGGTCCTGATGATCAGCTCCGAGCTCCCGGAAATTCTTGGCATGAGTAACCGCATCATTGTCATGAATGAAGGACGAGTCACTGGAGAAATTAGTGATGTCACCAACGCCACCCAGGAAGACATTATGAAACTCGCAACTCTGCGTGAGGAAATGGCTGCATGAAAAATCTGGATACCGGAAAACTACTATCAGACTACGGCAATGTCCTCGTGCTATTACTTCTTTGTGTAGTCATCAGTGTTGTGACACTGGAGGAGCAATCGCCCCGCAGCACGGCCGCCGCCGAAAATCTGGCCGCGATAATCGTCGGAGACGCTGGAAAGGATGCCAATATCCTCATACTCGTACGTAGAGGCGAAGGCCAACAGGAGTTTGCCAACACACTAAAAAACACTCTCTCAAAAGCCGGCCTCAATGTAACCGACACGGTCGTTGGGACTCCAGCAGATGCCCGAGCCGCGCTGGGAAAACAGACTGAAGCCCTCGATGTCATAGCCACAGACGAGCACATGGCAGCTTTTTGCCTCGAACAACTTCCAAATCTATCTAAAAAGTATCCCACCCTTGCCAATACCACCGCTTATCAACCAAAGAAGCACCTTTGGCCGAACTTCCTAAAAAAAGAGAACTTACTTAACGTACTCAAGCAAATATCAGTCGTCGCCATTATTGCCATCGGCATGACCATGGTGATTATCACTGCAGGGATTGATCTCTCAGTGGGTAGCTTGATTGCCTTTAGCGGCGTTATCACTGCACTTTCTATTCAGCAACTCTCCGGCGGTGCCGATCCCACCACCGGACACCTAGTACTCGGATGCGCCGCGGGAATTCTCGTATGTGCGCTTATCGGTATGGGGACCGGAGGATTAGTCACGCTTTTTAACATCCCCGCTTTCATCGTCACTCTGGGAGTCATGTTTATCGCGAAGGGTTTGGCCTTTATATTTTCTCAATCGGCACCGATACCTATTGCTAACGAAGGGTTTGCCTGGTTGGGGCGCGGTTCAGACCTTATGGGACTCCCTAATTCGGTCGTGCTCATGCTGCTACTTTACGGGATCGCTCATGTCATCATGACCCACACTTCCATCGGTCGTTACATTTATGCAGTAGGAGGGAATCCTGAAGCTGCCCGTTTATCAGGTGTCCCGGTGAAATGGGTTTTGGTTTTTGTTTACACTCTTTGCGGCCTTCTTGCTGGGTTGGGCGGCGTAATGGAAGCTTCTCTGCATATCACCGGCGATCCAAAATCTGGGACATTAGTCGAGCTCCAGGTGATCGCTGCAGTCGTCGTAGGCGGCACCAGTCTAGCCGGTGGTCAGGGTAAAATCTTTGGCACCCTGGTGGGCGCACTCATCATCGGAGTCATCCGAAACGGCATGAACCTCACCGGCGTGGAAGCCCATATGCAGAGTGTGGTTTACGGCGTAGTAATTTTAATCGCCGTCATGGTCGATCAGTTGAAAAACCGTGCCCAAAAGACCAACTAGGCTAATTCCCCGCGCAAAACTGTCACTGCTTGGCCGCGCAACAAAACCCGGTCTCCCACCAATTTCACTTTCACCACGCCACCGCGCGGTGAGGCTTGGAAGGCCGTCATTTCGTTCTTACCCAAACGTTCCGCCCAAAATGGCGCCAGCGCGCAATGCGCCGAGCCGGTGACGGGGTCTTCATTGACACATTCGGCAGGGGCAAAAAACCGGGATAGAAAATCGTACTCAGGCACATCCGAAGGCGCAGTAACGATAAAGCCGCGCACAGGGAACCGGCTCAAGCCTGCGAAGTCGGGATTCAAGTCGCGCAGTTCTTCGGCATCGGAAAGCTCCATCAACAAATCAAACCGGCTGCGCCCGACAAACTTTGGGACACTCCCAAGCAAATCCGACAACCCCGCCGGTGCTTCAATGGCCTCGGCCGGTGTGACGGGAAAATCCAGTTCAATCCAATCGCCCGCCTGCTTCGCCGTGAGCACACCACTGCGTGTGTGAAACTTGGCAGTCGCAGTTTCAGTTAACCGCCCCGTTTCCCAAAGCGTGTGCGCGCTGGCGAGTGTGGCGTGCCCGCACAAATCTACTTCCGTCGCGGGCGTGAACCATCGCAGTCCAAAGTCATCATTGCGTGGCACAATAAATGCCGTCTCCGAAAGATTCATCTCCGTTGCCACCGACTGCATCCAGCTTTCCTCAGCTTCGTTTTCCAGCAAACACACCGCTGCGGGATTGCCTGTAAAGGGTCCGGATGCAAAGGCATCAACTTGGAAAACGGGGATGTTTGGTTGAGGCACGATTCAGACGGGGTTAAAAATTATTCGTACCGAAGTGCCGCGACAGGATCAAGCCGTGATGCGCGCCAGGCGGGGTACACGCCGGCAACAAGCCCAAGTAGCGTGGTGAAAACAAGTAGCACGGGAAACAGCCAACCGGGCATCACAAATAAATCTGCCGAGCCGATGATGTGACCCCATTTATAATGCGAAAAGGCGTTGCCGGCCTGGGCCATTACCCAACCTGCCAGCCCACCGAGCAATCCGCCGAGCAGGCCGATGGCCGCAGCTTCACAGGCGAACATTTTCATGATATGTCCGCGCGTGGCACCGAGTGCCTGCAGCACGCCGATTTCGCGCTTGCGCTCCACCACCGCCATCAGCAGTGTATTTACGATGGAAAACGTGGCCACGAAAAATGCGATGCTACCGAAGAGAACCATGATGCTTTGCAGCGTGGCGAAAAAATCATGCAGTTTACCGATGAGATCCTCCATGGTGTGTGCGCGGAAACCCATCTCTTCCACCGCTGCTCTCACACGCGGCACGTCTGCCTTGGTTTTGGCCAGCAGGACCATGCCCATGCCCCAGTTTTTTTCGGTGTACATTTCTTCGTTATTAAAAAGCACGCGGCCCATTTGCATCGCGAATCCGTCGGGCACGTACACGATGTTGGTGAGCAAACCTTTCTTTGAGATGCCCACCACTTTGGCACGGAACTCCACCGGTTCGCCTTCAGGCTCCGCCATTGCCTTGAGTTCCTCGGAATTGGCGAGATCGCGCAGCAGAAAAAACAGGTTGAACACCATCCGCACGCGGTTCTTCGGAGGATTTTTCAGCAACGTGGCGATGTTCTGAAATTTTTCCAAAGCCGATGAATCCAACCCCCCGCGCCCGACCAACGCGAACATCGGATGTTCCGTCACGCGAATGGTCACCGTGCGGCCCATCAATTGATCGGGGCTGTCAAACCCCATTGACTCCAGATAGGCCTCGGAGATGATGCACTCCCGCGCGTCGATGGATGAGAAGCCCGGGCCGGTAGAAAGAACTTGCGCGCCGGCATCGATCCACGGCACGACGATGGTGTCGAACTCGCGCGTGTCGTCGTCGAGCTGTACCGAACGAGCCAGCACGAACACCTTCGGCTGTACGCGTTCCACGCCGTCGATCTTACGCATTTTTTCCACCATCTCATTTTCGATGGTCTTGATTTTCAGCGAGCCAAAAAAATCATCCTCCTTTTCTTTTTTGATTTCCTGTGGCGCCTTGCCGATGTTCTTGAACATACTGCGCGCCGCGCGATCGGGCCGCCCCCCTTTCTTGGGCCACGCCTCCACCGTGAGTGGATTGGCTACGGCGCGCACTTGTTGATCGAGAAACGACGAAAGCCCGTGCCCGAGCGAGACCGTGGTGACCACCGCCAACGCACCGATGATCACTCCCACCATCGTGAGCGCCGTGCGCATTTTTTTGCGCGTCAAGTTCAGGAATACGTCATGAAATAAATCGCGCGTCTTCATGGCTTTACCGTTTCCTCAATCAACTTTCCGCTGCCGAGCCTGAATTGTCGCTGTGCGCGATCGGCTACCACCGGGTTGTGCGTCACCAGCAGCATCGCGATGTTTTGCTCCGCATTAAGTTGCACCAACATATCTGCGATTTCGTACCCGGTTTTTTCGTCCAGATTCCCCGTGGGCTCATCTGCCAACACCAACTTGGGTCGGTTGGAAAGCGCGCGCGCAATCGCCACGCGCTGGCGTTCGCCGCCTGAAAGTTGATTGGGTAAATGCCCGCCCCGATGGCCGAGGCCCACTTGTTCGATCAATTCCCGTGCGCGGGCGAGGCGCTCGGTGCGCTCCATTCCGGCGAGCTTGAGGGGCACCTCCACGTTTTCTTCCGCTGTGAGATGCCCCAACAAAAAGAAATCCTGAAAAATAAATCCCACCGAGTCGCGCCGGTAGGTCGCCAGTTCATCGGCAGACTTCGTTTCCAGCGCCTCGCCGTGCACGCTCACACGCCCCGCCGTGGCCGTGTCCAACCCACCCAATAACGCGAGCAGCGTGGACTTGCCCGAACCGCTCGGTCCCATCACTGCCGCCAGTTCGCCCTCTGGAACCGAGAGACTCAAACCATCCAAGGCCCGCACCTCCCCATCGCCCACGCGATAAACGCGCGTCAAATTCTCTGCCTCAATGGCTGCCATGTTTTGGGTTTACGCCGAAGCGCGGATGAGGGTTACCAAGCCTAATTCAAAAACACAAACTCCTTCACGTTAAACAGAACGTGACAGAAATCGCTCCATGACTTTTCGGCGGGTTGTTTTTCGCCGTGGGCTTTGGCTTGGGTTTGGAGAAAAACCGTGGCGGCTTTTTGTTCGTCGGCGTTGGGTGGGCGGCCGAAGGCGGTTTCGTATGCGGTGCGGATGCGGACGGGATCGTTGGCGTTCGCGCTGAGAATGCGTTTGGCCCAGAGTTTGGATTGCTCGACCACGAAAGGGTCGTTCATCAGGATTAACGCTTGGGCGGGGACGTTCGAAGAGGTGCGGCGGCCGAAGGTGGTGAGCGGCAGCGGTAGGTCAAAAGCGAGCATCATGGGCGAGAGAAAATTGCGGCGCACTTCCTGATAAATCGTGCGGCGGCCCGCGCCATCAAGCGGCCCCTTACGTCCCGGTCGTCCGCGGCCCTCCATGAACGAAGTGAGATGCACCGCCACCGGGGGGCCGAACATTTTTTTGTCCAACCGCCCCGACACCGCCAGAATCGCATCGCGGATGGCTTCACCCTCTAACCGCCGCACGCGCATGCGGTGCAGCAGCGTGTTCGTGGGGTCTTTGGTTTCGGTGGCGGCATCGGCGGGTTTGCTACTCATTTGATACGTGCGCGAAAGCATGATTTCGCGGATGAGTTCTTTGGTGGACCACTCGTTTTCGACCAGCCGCTGCGCCAGCCAATCGAGCAGCTCCGGATGCGTCGGCGCTTCGCCGAGCACGCCAAAGTTATCCGTGCTCGGCACAATGCCGCGCCCGAGTAGATGATGCCAAATGCGGTTGGCGTAAACGCGGGCGGTCAGCGGATTGGCAGTGTCGGCGATTTGGTTAGCCAACGTGATGCGGCCCGAACCAGCGGGCATTGGCGGGTGCTCGCCCACCAGCGCAGTCAGAAATCGCCGTGGCACTTCCGGCCCAAGATTTCCGTGCCCGCCGCGGATGAATACTTTTTCATTCCTCGCCGTGCCCTCGAGCATCACTGGCACCACCGACGGACTCGGTACGGCATTAGCGAGGTGCTGATATTTTTTCAACAACGCCGTCTCTTCTGCGCCTTTGGCCGGAACGAGGTTCGCCAAGCGAGGTAACGCGCCGGCGGGTGGCTTGCCGTTCTCGGAAACCCAAAGCTCCCGCACCGCCGCGTAACCGTCGGGCTTCAACCCTTTGCCGTTGTGAGTTGCGATGGAGAGGTCGACGATTTCCAAATAGCAGTGATGTCCTTTCCACATCGCCACATTGAATGTCACCCAGTGTGGTTGCTCATTGTTGAGCGTACGAGTGTTGCCGGCATAAATTGGACCTTGGATGATTTTGAAATTATCGATCACCACATTCACGCGCACATCCCGGCCGCGCGCAAGCAGGTGAATGTGATTTTCCGTAATCTCAAAAGTCTGCGAACGAAGCGTGCCTTGAAATTTGCGTCCCATCAGCCCGCTGTGCAGCCAACCCGCCGGAACACCACGTAGCCCGCCTGTTTCCACGGTGAACTCGCCCGCCTTGGTCAGCGCGTTCGCCCACGCCACGCCATCGGCAAACCAATCTTTGCCGTGGCTGCTGCGAATATCAGAAATCAGATGATACCCCTTCGGCGCGGCAGCGGCGTTGAGAACGGCGACGGGCTTGAGTTGGGTGGCAAATATTTTTTTCAATGCCTCTTTCATTTCCGTCAACGCCTTCTGTGTGTCGTTAAACTTTGAGGAACCTTCCACCGAGCCGTGCGAGAAACTGCCGCTCTCAATCATCCCGTACAGCGCATAAAAGTCGCGTGTGCTGATGGCGTCGAACTTGTGGTCGTGGCAGCGCGCGCAGGCGATGGTCATCCCTTGGAAGGCTTTGCCGATGACGTCAATTTGGTTGTCGATGATTTCGGCTTGGTACGCGCGGATGTCCACCGGCGAGTGGCAGTGCTGGCCGAGCCACCACCACGCGGTAGCGAGGCGGCTTTCGTTCCAGCCGCCGTCCTTGGCAAAGCGCGGTTTGATTTGGTCGCCGGCAATGTGCTCTTTCACAAAGCGGTCGTACGGTACGTCGTCATTAAACGCGCGAATCACATAATCGCGATAGCGCCACACTTCCTGATTTTGGAAATCAAATTCGTGGCCAAACGTTTCCGCGTAGCGCATGAGATCCAGCCAATGCCGCCCCCAGCGTTCTCCGAAATGCGGCGAGGCCAGCAAGCCGTCGATGAGGTTTTCGATTGCGGATTGGCGATTGACGATCGCCGCTTGCTCGAAGGCCGCGATGGCTTGCGGGGTGGGCGGCAATCCGGTGAGGTCGAAATATGCGCGCCGAATGAAAGTGCGGTTTGATGCGAGGCCAACGGGCTTGAGTTTGGCGGCCTCGAGCTTGGCCAGAATAAAATGGTCAATCGGCGAGGCGGGCCAGTCGGTTTGCTTTACCTTGGGCGGCGTTTGTTTTTTTACCGGCTGCCACGCCCAATGCTCGGCTCGGCGCTGGGCGAGGTTGAATTCTTTTTGGTTGCCGCCCGCCACGGCTTCCTTGGGCCACGGCGCGCCGCGTTTCACCCATTCGGTGAGGTCGGCGATTTGGTTGCCGGTCAACTTCCCGCGCGGCGGCATTTCCAAATCCACGTTGTTATAGCCAATGGCCTCGATCAGGCGGCTTTGCTCCGGCTTGCCCGAAACAACTGACGGCCCGCTATCGCCGCCTTTGAGCACGCCCGCGCGATGATCAAGCCGCAGGTCGCCCTTGAGCTTTTTTGATTTCGCGCTGTGGCATTTGTAGCAATGCTCGGCCAGCACGGGCCGGATTTTCTTCTCAAAAAATTCCAGATCCGCGGAGGGGAATTTAGCCGCGGCCAATGGCTGTGCGGCAAGCACTGTCAAGAGGAGTGGAATTCGTGCGAGCATCTGTATCGATTGTACGACGTGGCGCGCAAAAATCAATTCACAGTTTGCTTGGATTGCGGGGTGTTTTTGCGCATCGTCGCGAGCCTTGATGAGCGGTTCCAAACATATTGATGATTCGGATGTGGTGTTGATTGGCAGCGGCGTGATGAGCGCCACGCTGGGGGCGGTGTTGAAAAATCTGCAGCCGGACCTGAGAATTCAGCTATACGAAGTAACCGAGGAATTGGCGCAGGAAAGTTCCAATGGTTGGCACAACGCCGGCACCGGCCACGCGGGGCTTTGCGAGCTGAGCTACACGCCCGATCGCGGCGCGGATGGCGAGGTGAATGTGAGCAAAGCGATCGAGATTTTTGAGCAGTTCGAGCAGTCGAAATATTTCTGGAGCTACGCGGTGCGCAACGGGATGATTGATGATCCCAAAAAATTCGTGAACCCCCTGCCGCACATCGCGTTTGTGTACGGGCAGGAGCAGGTGGATTTTCTCAAATCGCGCCACGCGGGGATGCGCGCCCATCACTTTTTCAGCAGTATGGAATACACGGATGACCGCGAGACCATCCGTGACTGGGCGCCGCTGCTGCTGGCCGGTCGCGATGACACACCTATCGCCGCCACCAAAATGGATCGCGGCACCGACGTGAATTTCGGCGCGTTGTCCGAGCTGCTCGTGGAATGGCTCGGCCAACAAGACGGCTGCGGCTACGCCCTGCGACATCGCGTCACCGACCTCACTCGCACGCGGGAAGGTTGGGCCGTGGAGGTGAAGGATAATAAATCCGGCCGCAAGTTTACCAACCACACGAAGTTTGTATTCATTGGCGCGGGCGGAGGCAGTTTGCCGTTGCTGCAAAAATCCGGCATCGCCGAGAGCAAAGGTTTCGGCGGATTCCCCATCGGCGGCCAATGGCTCGTGTGCCACAAACCGGAACTCGTGAAACAACACGAAGCCAAAGTTTACGGAATGTCGCCGGGCGCCGCGCCCACGATGGCTGTGCCGCACATTGACACACGGATTATTGATGGCAAAAAATCTCTCCTCTTCGGCCCGTACGCCGCGTGGACCACCAAGTTTTTGCACGAAGGCGGCAGCTTCTGGGATTTGCCCGGCTCCATTCGGATGGACAACATCGGCTCGCTCATCAAGGTCGGTCTGCACAACCTCCCGCTCGTGACTTATCTGATGCAGCAAGGCACGCAAAGTATGACCACGCGGATGAAGGAATTGCAGAATTTTTTCCCCGACGCCAAGGCCGAAGACTGGGAGCTCATCGACGCCGGCATCCGCGTGCAAGCCATCAAAAAAGAAGACGGCGATGCCGGCATCGTCCACTTCGGCACCGAGGTAATTTCCGACCAAGACAAAACCCTCTCCGCCCTGCTCGGTGCCTCCCCCGGCGCGTCGGTATCTGTGAACATCATCCTCGAGATCGTGCAGGATTGCTTCAGCCATCTACTAAAAACAGAAGCCGGCCACCAACGAATGAAGTCGATGATCCCCACCTACGACGAAAACCTCACCGACCCCTCAATGGCCACCCGCCAAGCTACCCTCAGCGAAGAAGCCGAAAAATCGCTGCAGTTGATTTAAATTAAAAATAAATCTAACACTGATAAGCACGATATTCAGGATAAAAAAATATCCTGTGAATCCTGACCACCCCTATTAAAAATATGACCCGCATCGGCATCGAAATTGGCGGCACGAAGCAGCAGCTCGTGGCCGGTGATGCGGAGGGTAACATTATTGACCGCTGTCGCTTTAGTGTCGATTCCACAGGCGGCGGGCCAGTCATTCGCGACCGCATTGCGGAGGAACTGCCCAAGCTCATCGCTGCTCATAAACCCGAACGCATCGGCGTGGGCTTTGGCGGGCCGGTGGATATTGCGAAGGGCACTGTCGCTGTTTCGCATCAGGTCGAAGGCTGGAGTGGATTCCCTTTGCTCGATTGGCTGTATGACTTAACCAGCTTGCCGGTGGTCATTGAAAATGACGCGAACACCGCCGCGCTGGCCGAGGCGTTGCGGGGCGCGGGGCGTGGATTTAATCCTGCCTTTTATATCAATATGGGCAGCGGCGTGGGCGGCGGATTGGTGCTTGATGGGATAATTTATCACGGCGCCGCCCCCGGCGAAGTGGAGGTGGGCCATTTGCGGTTGGATTCTGACGGAACCACCGTCGAAGATCGCTGCTCCGGTTGGGCCACTGACCGCGCCATCCGCGCCGCTATTGCCGACGCGCCCAATTGCACGCTCGCCAACTTAATCGGTGACGAACAAGGAGGCGAAGCCAAACACCTTGCTGCCGCCCTCGCGCAAAACGACCCACTCGCCCAATCCATTCTCGACACTCTCACCCGCGACCTTGCCTTTGCGCTCTCGCACGTCACGCATTTATTTCATCCGCAAGCCATCACCCTCGGCGGCGGCCTTGCGCTCATTGGCGAACCGCTTCGCAAAGGCATTGCCGAAAAGCTACCGGAATTTCTGATGGAAATTTACGGCACCGGCCCGCAAATCAAACTGGCTGAATTAGGTGAAGACGCCGTGCCGGCGGGGGCGCTGCTACTCTGAACATTCGCCGCGATCCACCCCATCCTTGCCATAAAACTTCATGCCGCGTTCGATTTTTTCTCGGTTGTTTTCTTGGCGCCAGTCGTTGGTGTCGCGGAGGCTGTAGATGCAGCCGCAGTATTCTTGTTGGTAAAATTCTTCACGCTTGGAGAGCTCGATCATGCGGGCGGCGCCGCCTTGTTTGCGCCAGTTGAAGGTCCAGTAATTCATACCGTCCCAGCGCGCGGCGGCGCGGGCGCCGCTGGCGTTGATTTGGTCCATGTTTTTCCAGCGGGAAATTCCGAGGGTGCTGCTGATTAAATCGAACCCGTGTTCGGCGGCGTACAGTGCGGTGCGTTCGAAGCGCATATCGAAACACACCGTGCAGCGCGCGCCGCGCTCGGGCTCCATTTCCAGTCCGCGCACGCGCTCGAACCAATTTTCTGTGTCGTAGTCCGCATCGATAAACGCCATGCCCAGCTTTTCGGCGTAGCGGATATTTTCCTCCTTGCGCAGTTCGTACTCGCTGCGCGGATGGATGTTTGGGTTGTAAAAGAAAATCGTCGTCTCAATCCCGCTGGCCGCCATGGCATCCATCACCTCGCCCGAACACGGCGCGCAGCAGGAGTGCAGCAGGATGTGCTGCTTGCCGTTGGGGGCTTGCAGTTTTGGCCGCTCAAAATTTTCCAGTGAGTAGTCGGACATGCTCAATGTTTGCGGGTTTTGAAGGTCTGTTTGTGGCCGTTGCGTGGATTAAATAGCGTGTAACTCTTTCCATCGTCGGCGACGGACATTTTCAGTGCGAAAGCTTTGCACTCCTTCGGCTCGGTGAGGTTGGCAATGAACTCGTTGGCGGTGTTGTTTTGTTTGCCGTCGGGGCGAAGGTTGCGATGCACTTGGTACATGGCCTTGATGGATTGGGCGGACTTGAGCGCGGTGAAGGCGCTGGGCGTGCAGCCTTTGGTGTGGCCGTTGTTCATTACGCTGACGGTGGGGGCAACGCTTTGGATAAGCAAAGGGTTGTTACTGCTGGCAAGGCCGTGGTGATTTACTTGATAAACATCCACGGTGCCGATGCGGTTGATGGGGGTGACGAGCTTGGCTTCCATGTTCCATGTGAGATCGCCACAATCGAGAAAGTGAAAGTCGCCGAGCGCCAAAAGCGAAGCGACGCTGTTGGCGTTGTCGGATAGATCCTCCGGCTTGGCGGGCACGGTGCCGGTGAGTGGGTTTTTCTTCACACCGCGACGCGGAACATCAATGAACTTTCGCGCGGCGGCTACGAAGGTGAGGCTCAGCTTGGGAGTCCAGTGCGACTGTTTCAGCGGCAACTTCATTCCCGGCTTCACCACCACGCGGGCGTCCACTTTCATTTCCTTGTACGGTTTCACTTTAAGAATGAACGCGGGATCCTGCCGGTTTCGGTCGGGATTGCGTGCGGGGATGCCATTGTCGTACACAGTGCCGATGGGCATCAACTGGCTGAGCACCGCGGCACCACCAAAATGATCGCCATGAAAATGAGTGGTGATGAGAAAATCAATCTTCTTCAAAACAGCTTGCTTGGTGGCAACCTCATGAATGCGGCCGGCATCGCGTGTGCCGGGATTTCCGCTATCGATGAGAATCGATTGGCCGGCTGGCGTCACAATCAACGTCGCCGCGCCGCCTTCGACATCCACCCAATACACTTCCAGCCCTTTCGCATCTTGTGCGAAGACATTCCAACTCAACAAGACAGCTAAAGCCGTAAGCACGCGTTTCATTGCGGCCATCATTCACATTAGGCGTGAAATTGCAATTGGATTGAGCCAATAAAAGGCTGGTCACCGCCAACTCATTAAGGCAGAATTTCTCGATGAAGACGTCCCTTATATTGAAACTCATTCCGATCACCTTCGTTGCCGCTGGATTATTTCTTGGCTGCGGCGATGAACACGACCATGATCACGATGGTGATGGCAAACCGGATCACGGCCCAGGCGAAGGCCATGATCACGATGGTGATGGTGACAAAAAAGACGCCGCGGCAGTGGCGGACGATTATCCGATGACCACCTGCTTAGTGGAGGATTCGAAACTGGACAGTATGGGCGAGCCCTTTGTACACGTGCACGAAGGCATCACAGTAAAGTTTTGCTGTGAAGGTTGCTTGAAAGACTTTAACAAAGACCCTAAGAAATACCTCGCCAAGCTGGAAGCCGCCAAGAAGGCCAAGCCAGCCGAGCGAACAGCTCCAAAAGCAGGAAAAGACCTTGGAGAAACCAGCCCCGGAAAAGAGGGCTGAAAGAAATAATCGCCACGAGGCTTGGTGAAGCTGGGCGCAGATGTCAGCGTCGAAAGACAAATGCGGCTCATCATCTTCATTTGCGCTCTGGTGCCCGTCCTTGTCGGATGGGCGGCGGAGCATTTGTCACCACGGATTGATAAGCTCATCGCCGCCAAAGCAGGGGGAGCCGTGGCGACGCGCAGTGATGATTCGGAGTTTTTTCGGCGGGTGAGGCTGGATCTCACTGGCCGTATTCCAAGTGCAACGGACACTCGATCTTTCCTGCAAGACACCACCTCTAGTAAGCGCGCCAAGCTCATAGATCGACTCATCGCCAGTGACGCCTTTGCAACGCACTGGACCGATCGCTTATCAGTAATGCTGCTGGAGCGACAAAAACTCGGCAAAATCACTGATGAAGAATGGCGGGAGTTTCTCGCAAAGAATTTGAAGGGTAAGCCGCGCTGGGATGTGCTGGCACAGGAAATGGTGGGAGCTACGGGCCAAGGTGATGAGCGTCCGGCGATGAAATTCCTTGGAACCACGGACCATCACGTGATGACAGAGAATGTGGCGCGTTTATTCCTCGGGATGGATTTAAAGTGTGCGAAGTGTCACGACCATCCATCGGTGAATGAGTGGAAGCAGGCGCATTACTGGGGGCTGTTTTCCTATTTAAACCAGACCAAGACCGCGACGAACTCAAAGGATAAACAAACGTATCTCGTTGAGGGGGTGGCGATGAAGAAGGTGGATTTTCAGTCGGTCTTTAAAACGGAGAAGGAGATCACGGGACCGAGATTGCCGGGCGGAAAGGAGGTGGCGATTCCAGCGTTTGAAAAGGGGCAGGAGTTTGAGAAGCCGGCGGCAGACGGATTGCCGGGAGTCCCAAAATTTAGGCCGCGCGAGTTGCTGGCGCGGGATTTAACCTCAAAAAACAATACGTACTTCGTGCGCAACGGAGTAAACCGGATTTGGTATTTGATGATGGGGCGTGGTCTGGTGCATCCGCTAGATGAACTGCACACACAGAATCCTTCATCGCACCCGAAGCTGATGGAACTGCTGATGCGTGAGTTTGTGGCGCATGAGTTTGATGTGAAATGGTTCGTGCGCGAGATTGCATTGAGCGAGAGCTATCAGCGTAGCAGTCGGTTTCCGAACGGTGTCAAAAAAATGGAGGTAACTAGATACCGTACGGCTCATCCGAAGGCGATGACGCCGGAGCAGTTGCTAAACGCAGTGTTAAAGGCGACGGGCAATGAGGGCTGGGTGACAAAATTGAAGGCGATGGACAACGCGGAGAAGTTTGACCAACGCGGTTACTTCACTGGCACTAACCGCGAGATGCCGCCTTCATTTGAGGAAATTCGCGCGCTGTTTATGTTGACCTACGCGGAGCCGGCAGGAACACCAGAGGTGGACTTTATCCCGGGGCTGAACAAGGCGTTATTCCTGATGAACGACCGGCTGATTCAAGATTGGTTGAAGCCGCAAAAGGGGAACTTGATCGAACGGTTGACAAAATTGGAAACACCCAAATCCATTGCAGAGGAAATGTACCTATCCATGCTGGCGCGGTTGCCGGAGGCGGACGAGATAGCGACGATTGCTAATTATTTGGAGCGGAATAATAAACGCCGTGCTGCGGCCTTGGGTGATCTGGCTTGGGCGCTACTGACCTCGACGGAGTTTCGGCTGAACCACTGATGAACCACATCCCGCACAATCACGCTTGCGGCAACACTGAGCACGGGGTCTCTCGCCGACAGATGCTGGGTACGCTGGGTGGCGCGGTGGGGTTTGGAAGCTTGTTGCAGCCGGGGATTGCGGCGGAGATTAAAAAACAGCACAAGCAGGTATGCCTCATCTGGCTCGATGGCGGCATGAGCCAGTATGAGAGTTGGCATCCATTGCCGGAGAGCAAATTTGGAGGGCCGTTTCGGAGCATCAAGACGAGTATTCCCGGGGTGCACTTCAGCGAGTTGGTGCCGGAGACGGCGAAGATTGCACACAAAATTTCCGTCATCCGCACGATGGAAACGAAGGACCCGAATCATTCCACGGGCGTGCCGCGCATCCAACGGGGCGACCCCATTGACCGAGGAGTGATATATCCGCACCTCGGCTCGGCAGTCGCCAAGTTGCTGGGGCCGGCCAACCCGAACTTGCCACCATACCTCTGGATAAAGCCGGGCAACGGCGGGTTTATCGCGAAGGAGGCGGGCTTCCTTGGTGCGCAGTACGGCACGTTGGCGTTGGGTGATGGCAAGCCGCCGATTCACATTCACAGGCCCGATGGCGTCTCAGCCGAGGTCGAAGCCGCCCGCAACGCATTGCGTTTGAAGGCGAACGAACGTTTCAAGGCCTATCGCGGTGCGTCTGAGATTGATGCGTACGAGACGAGCTATGCGATGGCGCGGCAATTGATGGCACGCAAAGAAATTTTCGATGACAGTAAGATGGACCCGAAGGACAAGGAACGCTACGGCACCCATCCGCTTGGCCGACACATCTTGCAGGCGCGACGGTTACTAGAGGCGGGTGTGCGCTTCATTAAGGTCAACAGCTATCACTGGGACACGCATGGTGATAATTTCAACATGTCGCAGCGACTCATCCCGCAGCTCGACCGACCGTTTGCGGCACTCATCAATGACCTTGAAGATCGCGGAATGCTCGACCACACGCTGGTCATTGTGATGAGCGAGTTCGGCCGCACGCCGATCATCAACTCGCGACTAGGCCGCGACCACTGGCCGGACTGCTGGAGCATTGCTCTAGCCGGGTGCGGTATCAAGCGCGGCGCAATTATTGGCGAGACGACCAAGGACGGCGCGTTTGTTAACGGTGAAGGCTATGACATTGGGCATCTGTTCCACACCATTTTCACGCTGCTCGGTCTCAATCCGCGCAAGACGCGCTATCGTATTAAGGGCCAGAAGCTCGCCATCGCGCATGACGACTGCGAACCCATCAAGGAGGTAATGCAGTGAACACTCCTGTGCTTGATGTCAAAAAGGCGTGGGTCTCTCGCGAGCTGAAGCACGACCGACAGCTCTTTCGTGCGCAGTTCAGCCCCGACGGTCGATTCATTGCTGCCGGTGGGCAGGACAAACTCGTGCACGTGTGGGAACTGGATGGCGAAAAGAAAAAGACTTTTAACTCGCACAAGACGTGGGTGTCATCGCTTGTTTTCCACCCGAAAGCAAAACGACTGTTCACCGCTGACTACCTTGGCGTCATCCACTGCTGGAACCATGAGGCCGGCGGTGGTCCGCAATGGACAATCCCCACTGCTGACCAAGACAACGTTCGCGCACTTATTGTCACGCCTGATGGACGGTTCCTCATCAGTGGCGGTGATGATGCCATCGTCAAGGTATGGAATGCTGACAATGGCAAGCCGGTTGGGAGTCTTGAGGGCCACAAGGAATGCATCTTTAGCCTAGCCATATCGCCCGATGGCAAACATCTGGTTAGTGGTGATCTCTACGGCAGCGTACGGCAATGGGGCATCGGTAGCTGGAAGTTCGAGCGTGAATTGGACGCAAAGATTTTACATACGCGCTTGGATAACTTCATCGCCGATGTTGGCGGCGTGCGCAGTCTAGCCTTTAATAAGGATAGTAAACTGCTAGCTGTCGGAGGCATGAAGGAAGCAAAGAGCAATGCCTTCTGCCCAGGGAAACCTACCGTGTTGATTTTCGACTGGGCCACTGGCAAACAAAAAACCGAGCTGCGCATCAAGGGTAAGAGCGATGGCCCTTTCAATGCCATGTGCTTCCTTGAAGACGGTACCCTGACCGGTCATACTGAGATTCTTCACTCTGACTCTGAGTTGACCTTCTGGGAAACTGATGCGCCCGAACCTCTACATTCCATCAAGAACGGCTCTGCCTACGACCTCAGTTTGCATCCCGACGGACGACAACTGCTTGTTACCACCTATGTATCCGGAGGGAGTAGTGGCAATGGTGCCCGGAAACGACATCGGGAGCAATACACTCCCAATAGCACCAACCTAAAGATTTTCAGCCTCTTCTCCAAGCCAGCAGCTAAAAAAGCGGGGTGTTAAACAGAAGTGTTAACGTATTAGTTTAGAAACCGGAAATCCAAACTTCCGTAGAGGCTGTGAAAGATTGTGCCCCAGGCCTTCGCTCCGTCTTTTTCCTGTCCCAGAAACTTGAGGAGAATTTCGCGCTCGGAAGAAGTTGGGTTGCGACCCAGCGTGCGTCGGTAAGCATTTTTGATGCGTGCGTCATTGTCGATCAGTTCTTCTGTGAGTAGACGCTTTGCCGCGGCTTCGGATTGAGTTCTCACAAATGGATTATTCATCAGGTACAACGCCTGCGTAGGTACGCTGCTGGTCGTGCGTTCGCCAACCACCAGGTTGGGATCGGCAAAATCAAACACCGCCAGAATTTCTAAGGGCGTATTTCGGTAGACCGGTGTGTACAGGCTACGTCGGGAGTCTCCAAATTTGTAGTCATATTCGGTTGTGGTGCCAGTCTTTATAGTTGCCCCGCCCACAGTCGTGTTGAGCTGGCCGCTCACTGATAAGATTGAATCACGGATTGCTTCAGCCTGCAGCCTTCGGCGGTTTTGCCGCCAGTGCAGTTTGTTTTCCACATCTACTTTGGCTTGCGCACCAGTTTCTGAACTCAACTGATAAACACGTGAAAGTACAATCCCGCGAATCAGTTCTTTAACCGACCAGCCTTCCTTGACAAATCGTAAGGCCAGATGATCTAGGAGGGCTTGATTGGTGGGTAGTTGCCCCATATGGCCAAAGTTGTCGACGCTGGCGACCAGGCCCTTGCCAAAGAGATGATGCCACACGCGGTTAACAAACACGCGCGCAGTTAAAGGGTGTTCAGCACTGGCCATCCAGTTGGCTAGCTCCATGCGGCCACTCGCCTTGGGTGCAATCTTTGGCAAGGGCCCTTGGTTGAGCACTTGGATGAAACGCCGCGGGGTTTTTGGGCCTGCATTGTGGACGTTGCCGCGGATAGCGATCTGAATGTCGCCGGGTTTCACTGCTTCCTCTGCAGCGATAATTTGAGGTCGTTTTACGGCCTTACTCTCCAGTGCCTTCAGCTCCTTTTGCATCTTTGCCAGATTGGTTTTGTCGGCAGAAGGATTAGGTTTTACAGGTTTCTGTTCGGGGTTGGGTTTCTTTTGTGCCGCCACGGGTGCTCCTTCAGGCAGAAACTGGACCGCATCGGCAATGACATGCTGTGTGGTGCCCTTGGTTGAAATAACTGCCGCCTCCCATTCGCCGGCGAGGAAGTCAAAAGTCCCCAATGAAATGAAATGACCGTCGATCGGTGGTTTTTTGGTTTGGTCGATGTATTTAGTTACTTCACCGTCAGCGTGACGTATAAGCACAGGCACCTTGCGGTCCCGGTTGTCGCCGTGCGTATAGGAAACACGCACCTCAAATTTACTATCGCTTGGGATTTTTACTTTGTAGGACACTGCCTTCTCTCCTTTATCAGCTGCGCCGTCATGGATATAGTTTGCGCCCACGTATCCCTTGTTGGAGATGGACCGAGTCCACGCCCCTTTCAGTTTCGCTTGTAAATCATCCACCACGATCCCCGGCAAACTGTCCACTGAAACCGGAGTTGCGGCAGGAGCCTTTGGCACAGTCTTTTTCTTCAGCTTATTAATTTCCTTTTTTAGGGCCGCAATTTGCACAGTTTGTTCCTTTGAAAGTTTTTCCTGTTCGGGTGACATCGGTAGTGGACGTTTGTTCCAGGTAGACACGTTACTGTGGATCACGGCCTTGGTGCTCTTGAAGATTCCTGCCATACCGTAATAGTCCTCAGTCCGGATGGGATCAAATTTGTGATCGTGGCAACGTGCACAACCAATAGTCAGTGCCATGAAGGCTTTGCCCATGGTATCCATCTGTTCATCAACGATATCCATTTCCAGGACGGTTTTGTCCTGCAATTCGTAGTTGGTGGGGCCGAGCAGAAGAAAGGCAGTAGCGGTGAGTTCTTCGCGTTGCTGCTCAATACTACCGCCTTTGATGAGGTCGCCGGCAATTTGTTCGCGGATGAAATCAGTATAGGGTTTGTCGGTGTTGAAGGCGTTGACCACGTAATCGCGATAGCGCCACGCTTCCTTCATCAAAGCGGTTCGCCCACCGCCGGTGGATTCAGAAAAGCGTACCACATCCAGCCAGTGTCGCCCCCAGCGTTCCCCAAAATGTGGGCTGGCTAAAAGTTCATCCACCACAGCTTCGATTGCCCCCTGCCGGTCCTTGGCTGCCGCCGATTCAAAGGCGGACATTTGATCTGGTGTTGGAGGCAGACCAATCAAATCAAAGTACAGCCGGCGCAGCAGAATAAGATTGTTCGCATCCTGAACCGGCCCGATGTCTTTTCCTTCCAGCGCAGTGAGCACGAAGCGGTCAATGTCGGTGTAGGCCCAGTCGGCCCGTTTCAACTTTGGCACGCTCGGCTTACTTACCGGCTGAAAAGCCCAGAATTGCCGCGCCGCCTCAAGGTTGAGTTCCTTTTCCGAGGCAGTCGCATCATCGGTAGTGCGTGGATCCGGTGCGCCCATGGCGACCCATTTCTCGAAATCCGCAATCTGCTCTGCGCTCAGCTTTTTCTTGGGCGGCATTTTTAGGTCCGCATCGGCATGACGGATTGCTTGAATGAGCAGGCTCTTGCCTACACGTCCCGGAATAATTGTTGCCCCGGATTCTCCACCCTTTTGCCAACCGCCTTTCCAGTCGAGGCGTAGCTCACCCTTTACCTTCTCATCTTTGCTGTGGCATTTGTAGCATTCACTCACGAGCACGGGGCGAATTTTCTTCTCAAAGAATTCCGTGCCGGCCGGATCGGCGGCGGCTAGTTGAAGGCCGGAGCCAGTGGCAATGATCGCAATTGTGAGTCTACTTAGCATCAGAGGAAGGATACACGATTCAGAGGAATTTCGCGAGTCACTTTGCTATTTCAATTCCTTCTCTTGCAGGTTACGGATTTTCACTGTGCCGCATTTGGTGCCTCCACCCGTTAGCCAAACGCTGTAGCCATTGGGCTTGGGGTCTCACCCGTTGAGTCCTTGCGAGAAAGGCATGCGTCACGCCGTTGGGCGAATCCATGCCATATATTTTCTGGGTGACCTCGCGCGTATGCCAAGTCATTTTTTAGCCGAACCCTTCAGGCGAAAGGGTTTCAACTCGATCGGGGTCAGTTCATCCCGGCCTTCGGTGATCCGGATAAACCGGTTGGCGGCAAGGTTGGGAAAAGTCTGCGTCTTGCCGGTGGTGGGCCAGAAGATTTCCAACCGATCAATACGCTTGGCCGTACCGAGGCCGATGGTTTGGCGAAGTGGATTCGCCCCAAAGCTGCCGCCGCTGTTCACGTGCCGGTAGATGGATCGGGATTGGCCGTCCTCGGTGATGGCGATGTGAATCCGCGCACCAATGGCGGATCGATTGGAGCGGGTGCCAACGAGTTGGATTGCGATCCAGCTATTTTCAAACCCGGGATTCTCAAACAGCGCGTTGTAAAATTTATCCCCCGGCAAGAACCCGCCCATTTGGGCGAAAACATCCTGATCGCCATCGTGGTCCAGATCAGCAAACACGACACCATGCCCCTTTTGGAGATGCCCGAAGCCGCCAGCCGTGGTCACATCGGCAAAGCCGTGGCCGCGTTTATTCCGGTACATCACGTTTGGCATGAGCGCTTCGTACTCGGGATAGCCCGTGCCGAGGTAAAAATCCAAAAACCCGTCGTTATCGAGATCCCCAAAATTCACCCCCATCGGCAGGGTCAGATGCGTAAGGTTTTGCGCGCGCGCCACGTCCCGAAACTTGCCGCGGCCATCGCCCTTATACAGGCGTGCTCCATCAAGTTTTGTGGGGTGGCCCAATCGGCTGGCCACCACCGCGGCTAGATTCCCATCATTCCAATTGTAACTGCTCACGTAGAGATCGAGCGCGCCGTCATTATTAAAATCCCAAAACCAAACCGGAAAACTTTTGGCCGGACCTGTCACGCCGGCAGCGGGGGCGATATCAGTAAAGGTACCATCACCGTTGTTGCGATACAGCCGGTTGTCCGAGCCGAGATTGGAGACGTACAAATCCGGCCAGCGATCACCATCGAAATCACCCCAGGTCACGCCCTTGGTGAAACCGTCATTAATAACTCCCGCGCGTTGTGCCACATCCACAAAAATGCCGCCGCCCTGATTTTGAAACAGTTGACACGGGGCGTTCTTCGTGCGATCCAGCTTTTCGTTGCCGATAAAGACATCCAGATCGCCATCCAGATCGTAGTCCGCCCATGCCGCCGTTTGCGTCGGGTAATGCACGGTGCCCAACCCGGCTGCGAAGGTCACATCCGTGAAACGGCCTCGGCCGTCATTCTGCAGAAGGGAATTAGGCAGTTGGGGTATTCGACCCATCCAGGCGCCACGCAGCACCAATAGATCCAAATCACCATCATTATCGTAGTCGGCCTGCATCAGGTTAAACCCCCCAACAATGCCCTTCAGATTGGCCGCCTCGGTGCGATCGGTAAACGTGCCGTTTTGCTCATTGCGATAAAACCGCAACGAGCCAGTCAAATCATAAGTGGAAGTCACCAGATCGAGGTCGCCATCCCCGTCAAAATCATCCGCCACCGCGCCGCCAAGCAGATCAAACGCATCAATTCCCAACGACTGAGCAATGTTTGGAAACCGCGGGAAAGTTTCGTCTGATGCGAATACCTCCGGGGCGATACGCAGTGTAGCCGGCACGCCCTTCGGATACGTGCCCACCGTCATGTGCATCACATTCAACAGCCAACGCGCCTTATAGTGCAGGGGAGTATCCGGCTTGGTCAGTTCCAACACTCGCATAAACTGAACGATGGCTCGTTGTGAATGTTCCGGTTGCACGTGTACACCATCTGCCCCAATGGGCAGCAGGCAACTGGCCGGGGAATTGCGCTGACAACAATTGATTGTTTCCCCTCGACGCATGTGCGCGATGCCGAGATTGTAGCGGGCCTCCGTCTCCAGCGCCGTTGGAAGTGTGCGCTGTTGGCCAAGGTGGCGGAGTCCGTTTAATACGGCCTCAAACAGTTCTATGGCTCGCGCCGCATGGCCTTGTTCGAGTTCCGCATGGCCCAGCTGCGAGTGCAACTCCAGCAACTCCAGCGACCATGGCTCACTTCGCCGCGCGGCGAGTTTGTCGCGCAAAGCCCGAACCTTGCCATCACCCAATATCGGATGCACCCGCGCAAACAAACGGGCCTTGTCCGCTAGCAGACTCACCATCTGCGAATGGCTGTCCCTTTTTACCACAGCCGGTTGAACAGCCGGGGGCGGAGAGGTTGGAGAATTGCGTTCACACCCCAAGCCGATCAGACTCAAGATTGCTCCCAGCCAAAACAGGGTACGCGTACGGGTACGCACGGGGCTGGTGTTTTGGAAGAACGACATTGCAGTTCTTGGATATGAGTCAGACAATTGCAAACTAATCGCAGGCCTTTTTTGGGTGCCATGTCTGCCTGCATTGCAACGGGTCAGGCATTGTCTGCCCAGTCCAGCGTGGTTAATGAACTCGATCGAGATATCACGCCCCCGAAGAAATGGCAAGGGGATTTGTATGGCTTTACTTGGTTTCCCGCACACGGAGGTTACGGAACTTCACAGTGCCGCCTTTGCCGTGGTGTTGGATTCCGAAGCGGCCTTTAAGGGATTGTTTGTGCATCACCTCGGCGATGAGTTTACCGTTGAGCCACGTGCGAATGCGCGGGCCCTTGGCTTCCACGCGGAAGTGGTTCCACTCCGTCGGCTTGAAAAGGCCCTTCACTTCTTTTTGGTAAGCAGCCGTTTGCTCTTTGCCTTTCGGATACAGCCAGCCGCCCATGCCGATGCCGTAAACGCCGCCGGGCTTGGCGCGGTCGATTTCGCATTGGTAGCCTTTCGGCTTGCCTTTGTCGCCGATGAGCCGGAAGCCAAGGCCGGAGTTGAAGCCTTTGTTGTCGATCGGTATTTTGACTTCCAGTTCCGCCACGAAATCGCCCATCTGCAAATCGCTCACGACCCACACGTTTTCTTTGGAGGATAAATGCAGTTCGCCGTCTACTGCTTTGAAGGATTCGACTTTGGCGCGGGGCGTCCAGCCTTTCGTGGTTTTGCCGTCAAAGAGCAGCGTCCATTGGGTTTCTTTTTCCGCCGCCAATGAAGACACGGTGGCGGCCATCAGGAATACAATCATTCGAACCATCGGCGGAGTCTAGATGCGCGGGGCGATTAAGCCAAAAGAAAATGACGGAGCCACGCGGCGAGTTCTTCGCGATACGGCGCTTGCATCCACGGCTCCGCCGTGGTGTGAGCGAGAGTAATTTTCTGCACGCCGATGCCCCAGTCGCGTTCGCTACGGCGCATCTTACCCCTGAGGGCTTGGGCAATCATTCGGTGCCCGAAATAAATACCCCCAGTTTTGCGCCGATCCACGCGGAGGGCTACGATGAATTGCTGAAAACTTCTTATCCAATCCTCCTTCTCGAACACCACGTTAGTTGACGAATGCAGCTTGCGAACCCGCTGCGGCCTCCCTGAGTGCCGCGAAATTCAACTGCTCCCATTCGTGAATGGGCTCGCCGGTAAAAGGATTGGATGTGGTGACTGTCATTAATGTGCTGCCGGCATCTTGCCGGCAGCACGTGGGCGTGCCGGATGATTGCAAAATCTTTTCAAGGCAGCCAAATAAATCCATTGTTGCACTCCGACATTTGGGCTGGAAGATTGGAGGTTTCATTGGGCATACTCCCCGTCGCTGAACACTGTGAAACTCAGACGAACTAGAGCTTGACTGGAGCGGTGAGCGCATTATCATTACCACCTTTAGCAACTTACTAAACATTACAAATGGCCGATAAAGAAGCGAAATTGACTCATAATGAGGTGATTAAGGCGGAGAATTCTTCGTTGGCGGGGAGTATTGCGGCCACGTTGGCGGATGGGGCGGTAGATGTTTTTTCCAAGGATGACCAGCAGTTCCTGAAGTTTCACGGGATTTATCAGCAGGACGACCGCGATGTGCGCAAGCAGGGGAAGCATTTCATGTTTATGATTCGCGGCACGAATCCGGGCGGGGTGTTGTCGCCGGATTTGTATCTCACGTACGACCGGCTGTCCGACGAGTGCGGCAACCAAACGCTGCGCATCACTTCGCGGCAGAGTTTTCAATTTCACGGCGTGGTGAAGAGCGGCTTGGGCGCGTTGATGCGCGGCATCAACGACGCGCTGGCGACGACGCTTGCCGCGTGCGGCGATGTGAACCGCAATGTGATGGCGCCGCCCACACCCACGCGCAATGGCTTGGCCACGCGGGTGCTGGAGGATAGCAAGCTGGTGGCGGCGGCATTGTTGCCGCGCACGAAGGCGTATCATCAAATCTGGGTGGAAGGCGTGAAGCTCAAGCTCGACGATTCGGATTTCGAGGATCCGTTGTACGGTAAAACTTATTTGCCACGAAAATTCAAAGTCGGCTTTGCCACGCCGCCGCACAACGACACGGATGTGCTGACCAATTGTCTTGGCTTCGTGGCCATCGAGGAGAACGGCGAGTTAGCCGGATACAATCTCACCGCCGGCGGCGGAATGGGGATGACGCACAACAACGCGAAGACGTATCCGCGCGTGGCGGATGTGATTGGATTTTTTACACCGGAACACATCGAGGCCGTTGCAAAAGCAGTGCTGACAGTGCATCGCGATTTTGGCGACCGCACGGATCGGAAACACGCACGGCTAAAATACGTGCTGGCCGAACGCGGCGTGGAGTGGTTTCGCGGCGAATTGGAGCAACGCGTGGGCATTCGGCTGGAAGAGTCCAAGCCATTTGTCTTCGATCAGCAAGGCGATATGTTTGGCTGGCACGAGGCGGCGGATGGTTCGTGGTTCCTGGGGCTTCACGTGTTGTCGGGTCGCGTCCAAGGTGAATTGAAAACGGCGCTGCGGGATATCGTGAAACAGCATCGTCCCGAAGTACGATTGACGCCTTCGCAAAATATTTTACTGTGCGGCGTGGCGGAAACAGACAAGGACAAAATCAATTCCATTCTATCGGAAAACGGTTTGGCGGTGGACGAAACAGGACAAGGCACCGTGCTGGAACGTGCGTCGATGGCGTGTCCGGCGTTGCCCACGTGCGGCTTGGCGCTGGCGGAGAGCGAGCGTTACATACCGGAGTTTCTCGGATTGGTGGATAATTTATTGGACGACGCAGGCTTGGGTGGCGAAGAAATTATCGTGCGGATGACCGGCTGCCCCAACGGCTGCGCGCGTCCGTACATGGCCGAGCTGGGCATCGTGGGCAAATCGCCCGACAAATACGCAGTGTACCTCGGCGGCAACGTCTCCGGCACGCGCTTGGCGCGTTTGTACAATCAAACCGTGCCCGCCACCGAAATGGCCGACCAACTACGCCCATTGCTCGAACGCTACGCCCGCAATCGCCACGAAGGCGAACGCTTCGGCGACTTTTGCGCCCGCGAAGTGTGGCCGGAAATTGAGGTAGCGATATGACGCCAGAAGCCGTTGCTGAAGCCAACGATTTGCTGCGCGGAAAGTCGCCGGCAGAAGCGGTCGAGTGGGCCATCGCGCAGGCGGATGGCCGCGCAATTGTGTCGACAAATTTTCGCCCGTACGAGGCGGTGATTTTGCATTTGGTGACGCAGGCGCAGCTAGACATTCCGGTTTTGTGGGTGGACCACGGCTACAATCGCGAAGCGACTTACAAGCACGCGGAGGAATTGAAGGCGCGACTGGATTTGAACATTCAGGCTTTCGTGCCCAAACTTACCACGGCGCATTACGATGCTGCGCACGGCGGAATGCCGGAGCCAACGGAGGAGAACGAGGCCGCCATCAAGGCTTTTAGCACGGTGATGAAGCTGGAGCCATTTCAGCGCGGCATGAAGGAGTTGGCCCCGACGGTGTGGTTCACCGCGCTGCGCAAAGTGCAGAATCCAAACCGTGCGGAGTTGGACATCGTGAGTCCGGACAACAATTTTGGTTCATTAAAAGTGAGTCCAGTTTTCAATTGGAGCGATGAAGAGATGGAGGCTTATTTGGAAGAGCACGACCTTCCAAATGAATGGGATTATTTTGACCCCGCAAAGGCAGATGAGAAACGCGAATGTGGTTTGCATGCGGCGTGGGGCGGAGAGGCGGTGGCGGACAAATGAGTTCGTATCATCTCGACCATCTTGAGTATTTGGAGACCGAGGCGATTCACGTGTTGCGGGAAGTGGCGGCGGAATTTGAACGACCGGTGGTTTTGTTTTCGGGTGGCAAAGATTCTATTTGCATTTTGCGTTTGGCGGAAAAAGCATTTCGGCCTTCGGATATTCCAATGCCGTTTTTGAATATCGAGACGGGCCATGAGTTTCCGGAGTTGATTGAGTTTCGCGATCGGCGCGCAGAGGAACTGGGGGCAAAACTGATTGTGCGAACGGTAGATGAGGCGATTGAGAAAGGGCTCGCCACTGCAACGCCGGGACAGACCAGTCGTAATAAATTACAGATTCCCGTACTGCTCGGCGCGATTGATGAATTTCAATTCGACTGCTGCATCGGCGGCGCGCGGCGCGATGAGGAAAAGGCGCGCGCGAAAGAGCGGTTCTTTAGTTTTCGGGATTCATTCGGCCAATGGGATCCAAAAAACCAGCGGCCAGAGATTTGGAATTTGTACAACGCGCGCCTGAACCCCGGCGAAAACATGCGCGTCTTTCCGCTCTCCAACTGGACGGAAACGGATGTGTGGGAGTACGTCCAAAAAGAAAATTTGGAAGTGCCGAACATTTATTTCAGCCATGAGCGCGAATGTTTTTTTCGTGGTGGCCAGTGGTTGCCCGCGCCGCCGCCGCAGGATGGAAACGGCACGCCCGATCCGTATGAAGGTGCGCGCCCAACCGAGCATGAGGAGCATCGCACGATGACCTGTCGCGTGCGCACGATTGCCGATATGATTTCCACCGGTATGATCGAAAGCCCCGCGGAGTGCATTGATGACATCATCGCCGAAGTCGCCGCCGCCCGCGTGACCGAACGCGGCACCCGCGCCGATGACAAGGCGAGCGAGGCCGCAATGGAGGACCGGAAGAAAGCGGGGTATTTTTAATCCGTGAAATCCGTGTCCCAACATCCCATTGAACTGCTGCGCTTTAACACGTGCGGGTCGGTTGATGACGGCAAGAGCACGTTGATTGGGCGGTTGCTTTATGATTCGAAATCGATCATGGAGGATCAGATGGAGGCGCTGGAGCGTTCGGCGGATATCACCGGCGGCGGGCAGGTGAATCTCGCCAACCTCACCGATGGCCTGCGTGCCGAGCGTGAGCAGGGGATTACCATCGACGTGGCGTATCGATACTTCGCCACGCCGAAGCGCAAGTTCATTGTTGCCGACACGCCGGGGCATGTGCAGTACACGCGCAATATGGTGACGGGCGCGAGCACGGCGAATCTTTCCATCGTGTTGATCGATGCGCGCAACGGAGTGATCGAGCAGACGCGGCGGCACAGTTATATTTCTGCGCTGTTGGGTATTCCGCACATTGTGTTTGCGGTGAACAAAATGGATCTCGTGGACTGGAGTGAGGAACGCTTCCGAGAAATCCGCGATGACATCGAGGATTTCCTGCCGAAGTTGGACACGTTTACGGATGTGAAATTTCTCCCGTTGAGCGCGTTGGACGGAGGCAATGTCGTCAATCCCTCCGAATACACGCCGTGGTACGAAGGCCCGACGTTGATGGGGCATCTCGAATCCGTGCACATCGCCAGCGATTGGAATTTGAACGCGTTTCGGTTTCCCGTGCAATGGGTGAATCGGCCGAACAATCCCACCGACAAAACACTGCACGATTTCCGTGGGTTCTCCGGCCAAATAGCCGGCGGCATTGTGAAGGTCGGGCAAGAGGTGCTGGTGCTGCCCAGCGGCCGGAAGAGTTTCGTCAAAGAAATTCAGACGTTTGACGGCAATCTGGACGAGGCGTTTTCGCCGCAATCAGTGACGCTGGTTTTGGAGGACGACCTCGACATCAGTCGTGGCGACATGATTGTGGGCACCGATTCATTGCCCGGCCACAGTGCGGATATTTCCGCGCGCGTGTGTTGGATGGAACAGCGCCCGTTGCAAGCTGGCCAAAAATATTTTCTCAAGCACGGCACGCAAACCGTGCAGGCAAAAGTCATCAGCCTCGACAGCCGTATCAACATCCAAACCTACGAGCCCGAGCCGCACCCGGCCGAGCTGGCCATGAACGACATCGGCGAAGTCCGGTTGCGCACCGCCAAGCCGTTGGTGTTTGATGGCTACACCACCAACCGCCTCACCGGCTCAATTGTTTTAGTGGAGCCCAGCACCAACGCCACCGCCGCCGCCGGAATGCTGCGCGGCCCCGAAAAAGTTTATCAGCCGGAGTACGACGACTTTATGATTTAGGCAAAAGCTTTGGGCTGCCAAATCGGCCCGGCGTTTGATTTGATAATGTCCCTATCGTGCGTCGCAAGGGGCACATCCAAAACTCGAGCCGTGGCCGTGATGATGCGGTCGGCGGGGCCTTTGTGGAATGGCATCAGATTATTAATCTTCACTACCACCTCCGAGGTAATCCGTTGGAAATCTATCACAGAGGGATTCGTCGCTTTTCGAAACCATTCGTTAAGCGGCATCGGTAAGATCATTCCGCCATTCGACACGGCGGTTTGAATCTCCCAAAGAGATATATCGCTAACCATCGACGGAGCATTTTAGATTTTCAATTCCAATGTTCGGCGATTCTCAGGTTTCAAGCGTTAATCCTCATTGGCCAGCCAAATCCAAATGCGGGTGTCGATCAGCGGTTGTATCATCCTCTTCCCAGAAACTCATTTCTGACGGACCATTTCATTGAACTTCGTTGCTAATGTTGCGAATTCCTTCCAAAGCGCGCCGCACTTTTTCAGGTCGATCTGGGTCCGTCGGTTGAGTCGCTTCCTTTTTCAAGGCTACACCTTCTTGAACAGCCATTATTTTGGATTTTTTCATCACATTATCAGGAATACCCAAGGTCGTTCGCATAAACGCGTATTCACACATTAATGCTTTTTTGTCAACTGGGCGCAAAAAAACGGCGCGGTTGCCCGCGCCGTTGGGGTTGGTTTTTAATTGGGTTTAGCCGTTTAGAGCTTCGTAGACGTTGCCGACCATTCCTTCGTTTGGCGTTAGCGTTTTGTCGCCGGGGGTCCATTGGGCGGGGCAGGCTTCGGCGGGGTTGGCGGCGCAGTGGGCGTTGGCTTCCATCACGCGGGTCAGCTCTTCCATATTGCGGCCGACGTTGTAGTAGTTGACGGTGCCACTCACGAGTTTGCCTTCGGGGCTGATGATGAATGTGCCGCGCAGGGCGAGACCGGTGGCGTCGTCGTACACGCCGAATAGGCTGGAGACCACGCCGGTGGTGTCGGCAGCGAGTGTGTATTTCACATCAGCCATTAATTTTTCTTCACGGCACCAGGCGAGGTGGGCGAATTTGGTGTCGGTAGAAACGCCAATCACTTTCGCGCCGAGCTCGGTGAGTTTGGCATCTTGCGCGGCGAGGTCAGCCAATTCGGTGGGGCACACGAAGGTGAAGTCCGCCGGATAAAAAACGAGGATAGTCCACTTACCGTCGGCTTTGAGGTTGGCAAGGCTGACTTCGCCGAAGGAGCCGGTGCTGGGCTCGAAGGTTTCCATTTTGAAATCCGGCACCTCTTCGCCCACGCTCAGCACTGGGAGGTCGCCACACAATTCACAACCGAGTTCATCTGACATATTTATTCTTTCTGTTGAGGTTTAAAAAAGTCGGGGGATTGGATGCCTGAAGTGCGATGGGAAGTCAATGGAAAGGTTGAAAGAGCTGGGCTTGGTTTCCCATCAACCAATATTAATCTTCCCAATCCTTCGCGCGCGTGAGGGCTTTGTTCCAGCCGGTGATTAGCGGGCGGCGCGCGGCGGGTTTCATCTTGGGAGCGAAGCGGTGGTCTTGCTGCCATTGTTCGGCGATATCATTTTTGGAATCCCAATAACCGACCGCAAGGCCCGCCAAATACGCCGCGCCGAGGGCGGTGGTTTCTGTGATGCGTGGGCGCACGACGGGGACGTTTAACAAATCGCTTTGGAACTGCATCAGCAGATTGTTCGCGCTCGCGCCGCCGTCCACGCGCAGTTCTTTCAATCGCACTCCCGCGTCGGCCTCCATGGCGATGAGCACGTCGCGGACTTGATAGGCGATGCCCTCCAGCGCGGCGCGGGCGATGTGGGCTTTGGTGGCGCCGCGGGTAAGGCCGCAGAGAATGCCGCGTGCGTGTTGGTCCCAATGCGGCGCGCCGAGTCCGGCGAAGGCAGGCACGAGGTACACGCCGCCGTTATCCTTTACGCTGGCGGCGAGTGTTTCAATTTCGTCGGCGCGCTTGAAAAAATTCAGCCCATCGCGCAGCCATTGCGTCACCGCGCCGGCGATGAAGATGCTGCCTTCGAGCGCGAACTCCGTGCGGCCGCCGATGCGCCAGGCGACGGTGGTGAGTAGATTATTTTTTGACGGCATCGGCTTCGCGCCGGTGTGCATGAGCATGAAGCAGCCGGTGCCGTAAGTGTTTTTCACCATGCCGGGCCGCGTACAGCATTGGCCGAAGAGGGCGGCTTGTTGGTCGCCCGCGATGCCGGCGATGGGGAGGGCTTTGCCAAACACGGTCGTCTCGCCAACGACTTCGCTGGAGCCGCGCACCTCGGGCAGCACGCTGCGTGGGATTTTGAAAAGTTTCAACAGCTCCACGTCCCAATCGCCGGTGCGGAGGTTGTAAAGCATCGTGCGCGAGGCGTTGCTGGCGTCGGTGACGTGCTTGGTGCCGCCGGTGAGTTTCCAAACGAGCCACGAGTCCATCGTGCCGAATGCGAGCCGACCTTGGCGGGCGAGGGCGCGCGCGCCTTTTACGTGCTTGAGCAGCCACGCGATTTTGGTGGCGGAAAAATAGGCGTCGATGACGAGGCCGGTTTTGCGGCGGATGGTGGGGGCGTGGCCGGCGGCTTTGAGTCGGTCGCATTCCTTGGCGGTGCGGCGATCCTGCCACACGATGGCGTTGGCGATGGGCTGGCCGGTTTGGCGATCCCACAGCAGCGTGGTCTCACGCTGATTGGTGATACCAATGGCGGCGATGTGGGCGTCGGTGAGCTTGGCTTTTTTCAGCGCGGCCTTGGCGGTGGCGAGCTGAGTTTTCCAGATGGCCTCGGCGTCGTGTTCCACCCAGCCGGGTTTGGGAAAGATTTGCGGGAACTCTTTCTGCGCCATCGCTTTCACGCGCCCGGCGCGGTCAAACACAATTGCGCGCGAACTGGTCGTGCCTTGGTCGAGTGCGAGGATGTATTTCATTGCCAGAGTGCCTTGTACGCGAGCGCGCCGAGGACGCCGCCGATGCACGGGCCGACGACGGGAATCCACGCGTAGCTCCAATCGGACTTACCCTTGCCGTGGATGGGCAGCAGCGCGTGGGCGATGCGCGGGCCGAGGTCGCGTGCGGGGTTGATGGCGTAGCCGGTGGGGCCGCCGAGGGAAAGGCCAATTGAAAAGACGAGCAGGCCGACAAGCAATGGCTTGAGGCTGGTTTCCCATCCTTGTCGTGCCAACTCTGCGGCTTTTTCTCCGCCCAATTTGTCTTGCACAGGCGTGAGGGCGTCGGGTGAAAGGATGGCGAGCACGCCGAGCACGAGGGCGAAGGTGCCGATGATTTCGCTGATCAAATTTGCAACCGGCTTGCGGATGGCGGGCGAGGTTGCGAAGACGCCCAGCTTGGTGGCGGGGTCTTCGGTAACTTTCCAATGGGGGTGGTAGGCAAGCCACACGGTGGTCGCGCCGAGGATGGCGCCGAGGAATTGGGCTACGACATATTTGGGCACATCGCTCCAAGGCAATTCGCCGATGCTCGCGAGGCCAAG
>JAPKDK010000054.1 GCA_028872645.1 Verrucomicrobiota bacterium | reverse complement strand
AACAAACAGGATGTTGGTAAGCGCCTCGCTTTGTGGGCGTTGACCAAGGACTACGGCAAGAAGCTCAAAGGTCAGTATTCAGGTCCTATCTTCTCAAAGATTGATCATGCTGAAGGGAAGGACAGCCTGACAGTCCATTTTCAGAAGGACAGCACCGGCGGCTTGGCCACCAACGACAAGCAGCCCGTCAGCCACTTTGAAATTGCCGGCAAGGATGGCAAATGGCATCCGGCCAAGGCAACGATCGTTTATGGTGACCATTTGATCGTAAAGAGTGATGCGGTGAAAAATCCGGTCCACGTGCGCTTTGGCTGGCATCAACTGGCTGAGCCCAACCTCGTGAATGGGGCTGGGCTGCCGGCTTCTCCATTTAGTACCGCCTTTAAATAAGATGCGTCGTATATTCCTTTCATTGTTCGCATTCGTCGCCGGAATATTGCCGGCTGCTGATGCGGATTTTCATCTCTATCTCTTGATTGGCCAGTCGAATATGGCTGGACGAGGAAAAGTGGAGTTGCAGGACAAGGTGGTCGTGCCGCGCGTGCTGATGCTGAACAAGGCCAACGAGTGGGTGTCCGCTGTCGATCCCATTTCGTTCGACAAAAAAATTGCCGGCGTCAGCCTCGGTCGCACCTTTGGCATTGAGATGGCCAAGGCGAATCCAAAAATTAAAATTGGCCTCATCCCCTGCGCCGTCGGCGGCACGCCCATCCGCCGTTGGCAGCAAAACGGCGACCTCTACAAGGCCGCGTTAAAACGCGCCAAGATCGCGCAAAAAAACGGCGTTCTCAAGGGCATCCTCTGGCATCAGGGCGAAAACGATTCCGGCAAGGAAGCCACCGCGAAAATTTATGAGCAGCAACTGCACGCGATGATTGCCGCGTGGAGAAAGGATTTGGGTGATAAAAACATCCCCGTCGTAGTCGGCGAGATGGGTCGGTTTTTCAAGACAGCAAAATTCAAACCCACCGTCGACGCCGCGCTCAAGGCGTTGCCGGGCAAGGTGCCGCACACCGCGTGGGTCACCGCCGAGGGCCTCGGCGACAAGGGCGACGTCGTCCACTTCAACGCCGCTGGCTATCGCCAACTCGGCAAGCGCTATGCCGCGGCCATGAAAAAATTACTTGGGACTTCCAAGTAAAATGCTAACTCGTCTCGCGATGCGTCTTGTGGATGGCGGCTTGCGCGGTGCACTTGATTAATATCTCATCGATGCACACGTGCGGCGGGCGCGTGGCCATCCACACCATTGCCTCGGCGATGTCTTCGGCGACGAGCGGGTCGAGCCCGACATATGGCAGCCCGGCCTTTTCCTCGTCGCCCTTGAAGCGCACCACGGAAAATTCCGTCAAGGCGAGGCCGGGGTCGAGCGTACCCACGCGCACGCCGGTGCCGTTGAGTTCCAGTCGCAATGTTTGGGTGATGGATTTTTCCGCCGCTTTCACGCCGCAATACACCGAGCCATACTCGTATGCCACGCGGCCGGCGATGGAGCCGATGTTGATGATGGTGCTCCCGGGGTTGTCCACCATCAACGGCAAACACGCGCGCGTCACGCGCATCAGCCCGAGGAAGTTCGACTGCACCATTGCTTCCCAATCGGCGTCCTTGCCGTCGGCCACCGTGTCCATCCCGTGCGCGCCGCCGGCATTGTTCACCAGCACATCGAGCCGCGGCGTCAGCTCCTTCAGCCAATCGACGAAGGTATTAACGCTCTTGGTGCAAGCGACATCCAGTTCATAAAAATGCGCCGAGGCCGCGCCCGACTGTTCACATTCGGTGGCCACGGATTTCAGCCGATCCACCCGCCGCGCGCCAAGGACGACATTCGCCCCCTCGCGCGCAAAGTGCCGTGCCCCTTCCGCGCCAAATCCCGCCGACGCGCCAGTGATGAAAATCCATTTGTCCTTGAGAGAAGTATTCATGCCTGCGCCAGTTGTACCGCCTCGGTGCCGGTTAGCAAATTTCTTTTCAAAGTCGCCCAACCCGTTACCCTCCCCGAATGCACCGCATTCCCCGTCTCCTTTGTGTTTTCTGCGCCCTTTATGTCAGTTGCGTGAAAATAAATGCCGCCGACAAACCGATTGCCACTTTTTCAATCGTCGCTTTTGATCCCGCCACGGGGGAATTAGGGGTGGCGGTGCAAAGCAAATTTTTTAGTGTGGGTTCGGTGGTGCCGTGGGCGAAGGCGGGCGTGGGGGCGGTGGCCACCCAATCGTGGGCGAATATCGAATACGGGCCCGATGGGCTGGCGTCGTTGGCCAAGGGCAAATCCCCAGCTGAAGTGGTGAAGGCCTTGACCGCGACCGACGCGCGGCGTGAGTTTCGCCAACTGGGCATCGTGGACGCCAAGGGCCGCGCGGCGAGTTTCACCGGCAAACGCTGTATGGATTGGGCGGGGCACGTGACGGGAAAAAACTTTGCCGCGCAGGGAAACCTTCTAGCTAGCGACGCGGTGGTGAAAGATATGGCGGCGGCGTTCGAGAAAGCGCGCAAGCAGCCCAACACCGAACTGGCCGATTGGCTCGTGGCCGCGCTGGAAGCGGCGCAGGCGGCGGGCGGCGACAAGCGTGGTCGGCAATCGTCGGCCCTGCTGGTGGTGCGGGAGAAAGGCGGTTACAGAGGTGCCAACGATCGCTACATTGACCTCCGCGTGGCCGATCATAAAACGCCCATCCAAGAACTTGGCCGCCTTCTCAAGCTGCACAAATCATTTTTCCGTGGCCGACATTTGGCCCGTCCGAAGCCGCCAAAAAAGAAGGAATAGCCGTTGCGCGCTGGGGTCGCATCTGCCAATCTTTTCCCTATGAACCGCCTTATTATTTTTCTCTGTTTTGTTTCCTTTTTCACCACCCGCGCGGAATCTCCCAAAGCCAAGGTCACCTTGTGCGTTGGCCAATACCAAACTGAGGCCGAAGCGGTGGAGCAGCTCAAGCGCCTGCGCGCCACTCACCGGAATTTCGCGCAATGGAAAGTGCGCGCGGCAGCGGTGCGGCAGCAAATTCTCACCGGCGCAAAGCTCAACCCATTTCCCAAGCGCACGCCGCTAAAGGCCATCATCAAAAACAAACGCACGTATAACGGCTACACCGTGGAAGCCGCCACCTTCGAGGCACGGCCCGGTTATTTTGTTTACGGAAATTTATACCGACCGCTGGGCCCCAAAGGCAAACGCCCCGGCATTCTTTGCCCGCACGGCCATGCGCGCGGGCCCGCGGGTGGGCGACTGCGGCCCGATCAGCAGCATCGTTGTGCGACGCTGGCGCGGATGGGCGCGGTGGTGTTTTCGTACGACATGATCGGCTTCGGCGATTCGGAGTATCTCGGCTGGAAACACAAACATCCGCAGGCGCTTACGCTGCAAACGTGGAGCAGCATTCGCGCGCTGGATTTTTTGGAAAGCCTTCCGGGAGTGGATAAGAAACGACTTGGCGTCACCGGCTGTTCCGGCGGCGGCACGCAAACGTTTTTGCTGACGGCGATTGACAAGCGTGTGGCGGTGAGCGTGCCGGTGGTGATGGTGTCCGCGCATTTTTTCGGCGGCTGCCATTGCGAAAGCGGGATGCCCATTCACAAAACCACTAAGCTGGAAACCAACAACGCCGAGATCGCCGCGCTGGCGGCACCGCGCCCGTTGAAGTTAATTTCCGTCGGCGGTGACTGGACGAAAAACACGCCGAAGGTCGAGCACCCATTCATCCAATCCATTTACAAATACTACGGCGCCGAGGCCCAGGCGGAGAACACCCACTTCGCGAAGGAAGGCCACGGCTATCAACTCTCCAAGCGGCAGGCGATGTATCCCTTCATGGTCAAGCATCTCGGGCTGAACGCGAGCGAAGTGCTCAACAAAAAAACTGGCGTTTACGACGAAGGCAAAAATACCCTCGAGCCAGTGGACACGATGCGCAACTTCAAGACGCTCGCGGACATGCCGAAGCACGCGCTGAAGCCGGGCTCGCGTGTTTCGTTCAAGTAATCATTTTCCATGAGCGGGATAATCGGTCACACGATGTACGCCCTGCTGGGGGCGCGGGCGGCGGCGGAGCGCGGGCTGCCGGTGGCCTGGATTGCGGCGCGCCATTTGCCCAGTTATTTGTGCGGCGCGTACTTGGGCGCTGACGTGGGCACGGTGCCGGCGGCGATTTGCTTGGACACCGATTCGCCGGTGGGCTACGGGGCGCAGCGGTTGACGAAGAGCCCGTTGACCGGTGGGGCGGTGAAGCGATGGGAACTCAAGGTCGGCCGCGAAGTTTTTTCGCCGCGTCAAATTCACGACCTGTTTTATGGCCGAGCACATCTCGCCTTCGGCTGGGCGGCGAGGGACAAGCCGCTGGCGGTGCCGTGGGAAAAGTTACCCGAATATTTTGCGGCGGTGTTGAAGGATGCCCGCCAACTCCACGGGCCGGGCGAGCGCCAGTTGGCGTATGCACTGGGCTGGATGACGCACGTGATCGGCGATGGCTTGATAAAATCGGTCGCTCCCGGCTTGGACCTGCATTTGCTCGATGGAAAATACACGCCGGCGAATCGGCCCATTCAGGATTTGGTGACCTTCCATGAAATCGGCGTCAAAGAGTTGAATCTTGATTGGCCGGCGCTGTTGAGCGATTTGGTGGACAGCTCCATCGAGCCGCTGCAAACGCATTACATGCGGGTGGCCCCCGCGCGCGGCGAACTGGCGAAAGCAGCCAAGCGTGGCTGGGAGCCGATGCGGCAACTGCTCCTGCTGGAGGTGATGGCGGTCAACCGGCGGTATCAACGCATCCGCAATGGGCGCATCCTCAAGCAACTGGCGCTGCGCAAAACCGCCGCCGGTCTTCAGTGCGACCCGGCCTTGAGCAAGGTGGCGACGGGCTTGAAATATCCGGAGATGTTGACACTGGCGAAGAAAGCGAATTTCCGGCATGCGCTGTGGCAGATCGGCGAGGCGATTGCGGATATGTTCGCGGAGGTCGTCCGATTGTGTCCGGAATTGGAGAACGTTTGGCGACTCGATAAACCCGATTGGAAAACCCTGACCAAAAAATGGGAAAATAAATAAGGGGGTTTGTTTTTTTCATGGTGGATAAGTCCGGTTACTTCCACTTGACTGGGTAGGGTTTTTCGTGACTATAGCGCGCAGGAGGTTAGGGCGTCAGAATCAGTTAATAAATTCCCATTATGAACCAGAATGATTTTCTCAATGAGTTGGAAAATATCGACTTATCGCAATACAAGGGGGTAATGAAAATTGTGGTCGGCATCCTCGCCGTGGGGTTCACCGGATACAGCAGCGTGTTTACGGTGGATCCCGAGGAGCGGGCGGTGGTGCTGAGGTTCGGCCAAGTGAATCGGGATGTGGGCCAAGGTCTTCATTTCAAGCTGCCGTTTTTTATGGATCAGGAATATAAAGTTGAAGTGCTGCGCCAGCAGAAGCTCGAGTTTGGCTTCCGCAGTGTCCCGGACGAAAGCGCGACGGAGTATGCGCCAGCTCAGCACTCCGGCCAGGATCTCGCCCATGAATCGCTGATGCTCACTGGCGGCCTGAATGTGGCCAATATTGAATGGGTCACCCAGTACACCATCACGGATCCGGAAACGTACCTGTTCAAAGTTCGGGATGTGGAACAGACGTTTCGGGATATGAACGAGGCGGTGATGCGGGAAGTCGTGGGCGATCGCACCATCGATGAGGTGTTGACCACTGGCAAGGATGAGTTTCAGAACAAGGCGTTGGATAAATTGAGGGTTCTGGCCGATGAATATTCTTTGGGTATCACGGTGGATCAGGTGATCCTGCAAACGGTGGTTGTGCCGGAACAGGTGAAGCCAGCCTACAATGAGGTGAACCAGGCTGAACAGGAAATGAAAACTACCATCCTGAATGCCGAGGCGTCCGTTGAACGTGAGATACCCAAGGCACGGGGCACCGCCTTGAGAACCGTCGAGGCGGCTGAGGGATATGCGGTGAAGCGGGTCAATGAAGCCATGGGCGCGGCCAGCCGGTTTTCGCAGGTCTTCGAAGAGTATCAAAATTCCCCGAATATCACCCGGCAACGAATCTATTTGGAAACGATGTCGGACATTTATCAGGCGGTGGATCGAAAGATCATCATCGATGAGAACGCCAATGGTGTGTTGCCATTGCTGAATGTGGATCGCGAAAGGTAAATAAATGAAATCTCAGATTACTTTAGCCGTATTGGTTTTGCTGGCCATTATCGGGCTGTATTCATCGACGTATGTTGTGACCGAAGGGGAACAGGCGTTTATTACCCGGTTTGGAAAAATTCAGGGCCTGTCGGATCTGGACGGGAATCAAACCGAGCAGGAAGAGAAACCATACATTAAAACGGCTGGCCTGCATTTTAAGATGCCGTTTGTGGACAAGGAGCGGCGGTTCGAAAAACGAATCCTGGATTGGGACGGTCCGCGCATTGAAGTCACCACCAAGGACAAGCGGTTCATTGCCATCGACACCTATGCCCGATGGAAAATTTCCGATCCCATCGTTTTCTTTAGGAAGGTGAAGGACGAGGTCTACGCCCAGTCGCGGCTGGATGACATCCTCAATAGTGCCACAAGAAACGCCGTCTCCAGGCACGACTTGGTGGAGGTGGTGCGCTCCGACCCTAAACAAATAAATGAGCAATTGCTGAAATTCGAGATTGGGCGCGATAAAATCAGTGTCGGCATTCAGTCCGAAGCCAAGGTGAAGATGAATGAGTACGGGATTGAACTGCTCGATTTTCAATTCAAACGCATCAACTATGCCCCCCAAGTGCAATCGGAAATTTTCAAGCGCATGATTGCTGAGCGGAAAAAGATCGCCGAGGGGTTCCGGTCCAAAGGTCTTGGAGATGCCGCTGAGATTGAAGGTAAAAAGCTGCGGCTGTTGGATTCAATTGACTCCAACGCCACCCGCTCCGAAATGGAAATCCAAGGCCGGGCGGATGCCGAGGCCGCCAAGATTTATGCCGAGGCCTACGCCCAGAGCCCCGAGTCCGAGGAGTTTTATAAATTTATCAAAACCATGGAGACCTATAAGATGACCCTGTCCGAGAAGGACCTGCTGATTCTCTCCACCAAATCCGAATTCTTCAATTTCCTGAAAGAGATGAAACCTACGCCCGCCGCGCCAAAATAAACATGGTGATAAAAATCGCATTGGGGATTGTGCTCGGGGCATTTTTTCTGTTTCTAGTTCGGCTCATCATCAACAACCTCCGCGACAAGCCTTAACCCAGCCCCGCCGGAGTATTTCATGGCTCCTCCCGTCAAATTATCCATGATGAAAACGACCCTTCTCACCCCTCTCATAATGGCGGCAATGCTGATGCCCGCGCTGGCTGAAGACAAAAAAGACGCCAAGAAAATTGCCCAACCCGAAAAACCACGCATTGAAGTTTGCTTCGTGCTGGATACCACCGGCTCGATGGGCGGGCTCATCGCCGGTGCCAAAGAGAAAATCTGGAGCATGGCCAACGAGATTATCTCAGCCAATCCCACGCCCGAGGTGTGCATCGGTCTCATCGCTTATCGCGACAAGACAGACGCTTACACCACCAAGGTCTATCCGCTCAGCAATGACATCGATGACATTTACGCCGAGCTCATGGCCTTCAAGGCGCAGGGCGGCGGTGACACGCCCGAGTCCGTGAACCAAGCCCTCAACGAAGGCGTCACCAAGATGAAATGGAGCAAGGACAAGAATGTGCTCAAGGTCATTTTCCTCGTCGGCGATGCCCCCCCACACATGGATTATAAACAGGACGTGAAGTATCTGGACAGTTGCAAGCTGGCCATGAAAAAAGACCTCATCATCAACACCATCCAATGCGGCAACATGGTCGCCACAACGCCCATCTGGCAGGAAATCGCCCGCAGCGCTGAAGGCAAGTTCGCGCGCATCTTGCAGGGTGGCGGCGTGATGGCCATCGCCACGCCCTTCGACAAGGAAATTGCCGCGTGCAATGCCAAGCTCGGCCACACCGTTTGCGTTTACGGTAATGCCCGCGCGCAACGTTTCGCGGCCAGCAAAGTCACCTTGGCCGAAAGCGCGCCAGCCGCCGCGGCCGCGGATCGCTTGGAATATCTTTCCAAGGCAAAAAAAGAAGGATTTGCTCTTTCCGAGGTGATCAGCGGCGGCGGCGATTTAGTGGATCTGTTGGCCAACAAGAAAATCAAGATTGAGGACATCGAGGAAAAAAAGTTGCCGGAGAACGTTCGCAAAATGGACAAAAAAGAACGCGGGGTTTACTTCACCAAGCAAATCGCCGACCGCAAAAAATTGCAGACCGAGTTAAGCGGCCTGCTCAAGAAACGCAGCAAGTTTGTTGTCGCCAAAAAAGCCGAACTCAAAAAGGCGGGCAAGGGCGATGGGTTTGACGAAAAGGTCAGCGGCTTCATCCGCGAGCAAGCCGCCAAGAAAGGCTTCCGCTACGAGGAAGAAAAAGCGCCCAAGAAATAACGGCGCAAAAACTTCAGGATAAGGCGCGCTCTCCGAGCGCGCCTTTTCTTTTTTTATTCCTCCACCCGATATAGCGCTTTGTCGGTTCGCAAAATCAACGCGTTGCCATCGACGGCGGCGCTGGCCATGTGTTGGCCAATGAGTTTGTTTTTGGCGAGCACTTTGAAAGTTTTCCCAGCTTGCAGAACGGTGGTGATTCCCTCGCGGCTGTGGAAATAGAGTTTGCCGTTGGCGTGCAGTGGGGAGGCGCTGTAGTTGCCGCCGAGGCGTTCGCGCCAATGGACTTCGCCGGTATGGGCGTTGAGGCAGGTGACAAGGCCCCCGCTGTCATCAATAAAATATAATTCATCACCGACAAGAATGGGCGAGGGTTGCTTGGAGACGCCGCGGTTGTATTTCCACACGATGTCCGGTTTGCCGGTATTTTCATAACGCACGGCGAGGAGTTGCGGGCGCATAAAGCTGGTGCTCAGAAATAGCATTCCGTGGCCGGTGATGGGGCGGGGCACCACGGAAAAGCCAAGCATTCCGTAAGCAACCTTCCATTGCTCGCGGCCGGTGGCGGGATCGTAGCCGTAAAGCCAATCGCTGGCGGGGGAAAAGAGTGTGTCGCGACCATTGGCTTTCACGATGAGTGGGGTGCCGTAGGATTTTTTGAGCTGTGGGTTGTCGTTCATTTTGCCGGTGCGGGCGGTGCGCCATTTTTCGTGGCCGGTTTTTTTGTCGAGCGCCACCACGAATTGTTGGTCGCTGCCGTCCATATGGAAAATTAAAAAATCTTTCCAAAGCACCGGCGTGCTGCCGGGACCGTTCTCGTGGTTGACCCAAAGTTTTTCATTTCGCCACGCGACCTTTCCGGTTTTGGCATCGATGCAAACGGTGCCGTAGGAGCCGAAGTGGCAGTACAGGCGACCCGCCTCGATGATGGGCGAAGGCGAGGCATAGCTATTGAGTTTGTGAACCCATTGTGGCTCTTTTTTTGTGATGACCCTGAGGTTATGCAGCAACTTGCCGGTGCGCTTATCCACGCACACGGCATGCAGGCTTACGCTGCTGAGCACATTCACTGGCACGCCACCGGTGTTTTTCTTGAGGCGCGCGGCGGCTTCCTCCTTGGTGGCGGGCATTTCGAAAGCAGTGGTCATCCAAATCTGGTTGCCCTCAATCACCGGCGACGACCAGCCCTTGCCGGGGATGGGTGTGCGCCACTTGACATTTTTTGTCTCGCTCCACTCGGTGGGGAGGTTGGCGTTCGAATGCCCTTGGCCGGTGGGGCCGCGCCATTGGTTCCAATCAGCTTGGGCGGTGAAGGCTAGGGCGAGGGAAAGGGGAATCCAAGGGGTTGATTTCATGCGTGCGGGGAATCATCCCTGAATGGGATGAAAAGACCAATGACCAATTCCTCGTGAATTGACGAATGTCGATTTGCGAATGACGATTAGGATTTAGTCATTGGAACTGGGTCATTTTAGCCGCAGGCTGATCGCATGAGCGATGGCAACAACGAACGGTTGGTACAGATTGAGTCGGCTCTGGCGCACTTGGAGCAGTTAACGGAGTCGCTGAATGAAACGGTCGTCGTCCAATCCAAATCGCTGCGGCGGCTCACGCAGCAAATGGATCAACTCACCGATCGAATGGCGGCGGATGATATGAAGGCGGCCAAAGACAACATCACCAAGCCGCCGCATTACGGGGGGTGATTCACTCATCCAACCGCCCATCGCGCGGGCCGGAATCGAACAACACGGTTCCCATCTTTAGCAGGCGGCGCGGGTGGATGACGTTCCACGGGCCGAATTGATTGGCCTCGCGCCCCCAGCACCAAGCGGCCAGTTCGCTGCAATACCAACGTTTGGCGCTAGGCAAACCGATGAGCCCACTGAAGTCGTATTTCTTACCCAGCTCCCCGCGCGCTTTGGCGAGAGCTTCGCGGCCGGTTTCAGGCGTCCAGCCTTCCGGCTGCACCAGCACGACTCGATGCGACATATCTAAAAAATGCGTGAGACTGTTGGTCACGTTACCATTCCACAACGACTCGATAACCACGCCGCGATCCGCATCCAAAATCCCCACGTGCGAGAGTGAACTGAAGGTCGCAATCGCTACGATGTCATCGCCATTTCGGTAGCCACGGTTGACGAGCCACATTCCGTTACCGCCACGCGTTTCGATCACCCGCTGCCATGATCGCACCTCGGCCTCATACTCCGGCCCAGTTTTTTTTATGAATCCTTGAAAACCCACGCAGCCATTAAAAAGGAAAACTATGACCAATCCAAGCCCAGCCGAGCAGAACCGATTGAATTTCATGCTAGTTACTTTTGTTCCAGAATCCACGCGTTTCGGAATTGGAGAGGGTTACCGTGGCCTTGTAGCTTGATGGGGCCGGGGGTGCCCTCGGCCCCTCGGCGCGCACCGCCGGTTTTGCCGTTGATATTTAGGTCTTTGTGGACCACCACGCCGTTATGCTTGAGTGTCATGCGAGCGTTCTTGATTTTTTTGCCGTCCTTAATCACCGCGTTTGAAAACTCCACGTCGTAAGTCTGCCATTGGAGCGGCGGCAGGCACATATTCACGATCGGATCGGCTTTGGTGTAGACGCCTCCGCACTCGTTGTTTTTGCCCTCAAGTCCAAATGAATCAAGGATCTGCACCTCGTAATGATCCACTTGATAGAAGCCGCTGTTGCCTCGGCCCTGGCCGCGTGCAGCGGGCTTGAAGGGCAGCATGAACTCTATATGCATGGTGTAATTTTGGAAACTACGCTTGGTCTTGATGTCGCGCCCGTCGGTGTTCAGCAGGTTGGTTTTTTCATCCAATCGGCCACCTTGCCATTCGCCTTTCCCCGTGCCGTCGAAGAGTGCGATCGCACCCTTGGGTGGCGCAGCGCCCATCGTCGGGCTCTTGCGGATGATGCGTTTCAGTTCAAATGTTTTTTTACCGTGCTTGCCGGTCATCTTGCCATTCTCAATGGTCGCCGAACTTCCTTCTTTTTGGCCCTTGGGGGGGAATTGGCCGGTTGCACTGAACTCACTGGCTTTGCCTCCAAGATAACGTCGCTTACCAGTAGCCGAGGCAAACACCGCCTTTTTGCCATCCAGTTTGCCGGTGAGGACAGAGCGTTCGTCACCCCGTTCCCAATCCGCCCCGGGTAGTCCCAGCGGATAGAGCACGGCCTGAAATTCGCCATTTCCCAGCGCGATCACCTGCGCGCCAAAGTCGCAGCCGCAGGAAAGCTCGCCGATATACTCGCCCTGAATTTTGAAATCCGCAGGCAACGTCTTGTCCTTGGCATCCGTCCACAAACCATTAGCTGCGGTTGCGTTCAGGCTTAAAATTATTCCGAGAGTTAGCAGTGTTTTTTTCATGATGGGGTCGCGAAAAAGAGTAGCGGATCAGCAGTGTTTGGCAAGGCGAGAGAAGCAAATTTCATCTTGCCTCTTCCTGGTTTATTGATGAGACGAGGTAGAGTTAAGTTCTCCCCTCACGCAATAATTTCCTTCACCACCCGGCCATGCACATCCGTCAGCCGAAAATCGCGGCCGTCGTAGCGATAGGTGAGTTTTTTGTGATCGAGGCCGAGTTGATGCAGAATGGTAGCATGGAGGTCGTGCATGTGCACCTTGCCTTCCACAGCGTGGTGGCCGTACTCGTCGGTGTTTCCGTAGGCGAAACCAGGCTTGAGACCGCCGCCGGCAAGGCAAACGGTAAAGCCATCAGGATTATGATCGCGACCGGTGCCTTTGTTTTGCGCGTAGGGTGTGCGACCGAATTCGCTGCCCCACCAAACAATAGTGTCGTCGAGTAAGCCGCGCTGTTTAAGATCTTGCAGTAATGCGGCTACCGGCTTGTCAGTCGCGCGGGCATGCTCCATGTGCTTGGGCATGTTGGAGTGCTGGTCCCAGGAAGGATTATTGCTGTTGTCCGTGTAGTTGACCTGAATATAACGCACGCCGGCCTCGCTCAAGCGGCGGGCCATTAAACAGTAGCGACCAAAGTTATCTGTCGGTTTTTGGTCGATACCGTACATCGCGAGCGTCTTGGGGTTTTCCTTGGACAAATCAAGAATGCTAGGCGCGTTGTTTTGCATGCGCCATGCGAGTTCGAAGGAGCCGATCACCGAGTTAAGTTCATCATCACCCGGTCGTCGCTTGGCTTGCTCAGCGTTCAGTGCGCGTAATAGCTCAAATTGTTTCTGTTGCTCCTTCGGGTCCACGCCCGGCGCAGTGATATTCTTAATACTGGACACTTTGGCTGGAATACCTGCGCGGCCAATCGGTGTGCCCTGATAGGACGACGGCAAAAAGGCGTTGCTGTAGTTGCGCGGGCCGCCATTGCCCATCGAAGGGCCGAGGCTGATAAAGCCAGGCAGGTTTTCGTTCTCTGATCCTAGCCCATAATTCACCCATGAGCCCATGCTTGGCCGAATGAGATTGATAGTGCCTGAATGCATGAAGAGCGTGCTCGGCCCGTGCGCAACCCCTTCGGTGTGCATTCCTTTGAGGATGCAAAGATCATCCGCGTGCTTGGCCATGTGCGGGAAAAGTTCACTAACCGGTTGACCGCATTGACCGTAGTTTTTGAATTTCCAGAGTGGCTTCTTAACAGCGTGCTCGACGATTTTGCGGGTCTTGGCCAGCGTACGTGCGTCATCGAAGCGCACCATCTTGCCATCATCATCGAAGAGCTTTTGTTTGTAATCAAAAGAATCCACATGGCTTACGCCTCCGGCCATGAAGAGGAAAATCACCCGTTTTGCTTTCGGGGTATGATGCACTAGTTTTGGCGCGAATGAATTACTCCCGGCCGCCACCCGATGCGCCAGCGCGCCCAGCGCGAGCCCACCAAAGCCACAGGCGGCGCTCTTTAACGCATCGCGCCTGGAAACAAATGAGTGATTGG
>JAPKDK010000352.1 GCA_028872645.1 Verrucomicrobiota bacterium | reverse complement strand
AGCGAAACGATGAAGAAAATGGCCATCATCAACAGCACCGCGCCGGTGACCGACCAGTTGCGCGCGGCTTGGCGGAGGTCTTTCACCAACACCGCGTTGGGCTCGATGCTTCGCAGCCATGCGAAGCGCGTGGATTTTACCGCCTCGCTCATTGGACGCCTCCGGTGGTGACATTCATGAAAATATCCTCGAGGTTCGCTTTGGTTTGGCGGAACTCCACCACGCGATGGCCGTTGGCGATGAGGGTGTTGAGCACGCCAAAGGCTTCGTCCTCGCCGCCTTCCACTTCAAAATGCAACTCGGCACCCGCCACGCGCGGGTTTTCCACATGGGCGGTTTGCAATAGCTCGCGCAGCAAATCCTGCGGCTCGCCCAACACACGCAGAGCGTAGGTGCGGCGCGGCGCGCGCTTGGCCATCACGTCATCGATGTTGCCGCTTTCCAACAGGTTGCCCTGCTCAATGATGACAACGCCATCGCAAATCTCGGTTAGCTCGGTGAGAATGTGCGAGCTGATGAGGATGGCTTTGCCCTGTTTGGCGAGGAGGGTGAGCAGTTCGCGCAACTCCACCCGCGCGCGGGGATCCAATCCGGCGGCGGGTTCGTCGAGGATGAGCACTTGCGGATCGGCCACCAACGCGCGCCCGAGGCTGACGCGTTGTTTCATTCCTTTGGACAACGAGCGCAACGTCTTCTCGCGAATGCCTGCTACGTTGGTGAATTCCTCCACGCTGGCTACGGCGTCGGTGCGTTGACTGCCGCGCAGTCCGTAGGCGCGCGCGAAAAAGTCGAGGTACTCGTGCACTGTGGTGTCCCAGTACGGCTTCAGTTCATCGGGTACAAAGCCGATGAGGTGGCGCGCCTTTTCCGGATACTCCACCACCGAGAGATCGTCCATAAACACATCGCCGGCGTTGGGCTCATCGAGCGTGGCCATAATGCGCATCGTGGTGGTTTTGCCCGCGCCGTTGGGGCCGACGAAGGCGTAGATTTGGCCGGACTCAAACTCAAAGGAAACGGAGTTTACCGCGATTGTTTTGCCAAACTCGCGCCGTAGATTTTGCACGCGAATCTTCACGGGCCGGCCTCCGCTTGTGTGAGTACGCCCAGCACCACCGCGTGCGTCTTGAGCTGCCCGCGGCCGATGGGGTTTTCCATAAAGGGTGAGTCATCCAGTCTTGCGAGGTAGGTGCCCGGCGCGAGGTTTTTTGGGTACTCACTTTTCGGGGTATCCTTGTCGGTAGACAACAAGAAGTTAGTATTCAAATAATCGATGACCGTTTGTTTGCCCGCGACACGTTGGAGTACAGTGCGTTGCCCGGCGCGGAGGTGGTTGGCTTCAAAAATGTTTCCCTGTGCATCCGCCAAGCACAAGTAAGTGATGTCCGTGCCGAGGCTGTTCACCACCGTGGGCGTGCTACTTTCCCACGTGACACTGAGGCGTTCCTTGCGCGACTCACTTTTTCGTACCGAAAAATGTGCTGGTACGCGCGAGGCTATCCATTTCCCAGTAAAGAGTTGCCCTTTCGTCCAGTTTATTCCGCGATTACTGCCGGAATCCTGACCGCGGGAACTGAGCAACGGGGTCACCTCTGTGTGTGCGGAGAATTCCAGATTCCCCGGGGCTACCGGTGCGTAAATGCCCAGCGCGCCCACGGTGGTGGCTTGCTGGGTTTGTTGATCGAGAATCGTGATGACATCGCGACGCACCGTGGGCGTGAAGCCCTCGTTGAGCAGAGCTGTGGCAAACACCACTGCACTGGTGAGTATTGATATTACCGGAAGAGTCCACAAAAACCATGTCCGCCGCTTAAGCTTGTGCAGCAACACCAAATTCACCGGCCCCGCCAACACCACAAACCCAATTAAAATCACAATCATTAATCGCACCGGCACGCCAGAATCTTTCACGATGGGAAAGTAATCGTCGAAGCTACCCGAAGATTCCCGATGATGATGATATTTACCATCGGTATGCAAATTCCGAGCGCCGGCCATTACGGATGCCAGGGCTGGCATCCGGACTTGTTCGTTGGAACCGAGATTTTCAATTGCCTCTAACATACTCCGATTATTTCTTCTTTCGTTGTCCGTAGGATCCAGCACTCGGATCAGCCCCCACCCTAGAGCATACACGGAACTCGTGGTTGCGGAGGGATCCGGTGGCGGCCGGTTTCCAGACTGCTTATGTCCCTCATGTTCTTCATGTCCCATATTTTCTTCCGGATAGTCTTCCATTCCAGAGGATTTGGAGTGACTAATGGTGTTCACTTTTTCTAACAGAGCGCTTGCCGACTGCTGCCGGGCGGCCAGTTGGGTGGTGTTCAGCTTTCGGGTGTCCGGCGGTAAAGTGATGGATCCCAGTACGAACAGCCGTCCACCCGCGCGCACGTATTGCACGATGGCCATCCGGACCTCAGTCGGAGCCGCGTTCCATTCGTTCGCGCGCACCACCACCACGTCAAACCCGCTATATGCCAGCCAATGGCGCGCCCACTGGGTGATGAGTCCTTCGGCGATGTTCACCTCGTATGTCGGGTTCAAGGCAAACTTGCCGTTCCACGAACGGCTGGCCAGCACC
>JAPKDK010000001.1 GCA_028872645.1 Verrucomicrobiota bacterium | reverse complement strand
GAGAATTAGATCTCTCAGTGTTTTCTGGCGGATGAGTGTGATAGCTGTTTTCCTTGGTTTACGATACACTTGTCTGGTCAGAATTATTATTTATCAACCAAACAACTCACTCATCGGGTTCCCGCTACTATCCCCAAACTTCTCCATCGGCACATCCATTGCGTTGCCGATTCTGGCAAACAGGTTGGACAAGGCATTCTTCTTCTCGTCGTAGGTGACGAATTGCCCGGTCTTGTGGCCCATTTGCTTGCCGCCGGCCATGATGATCGGAAAGTTCGTGTTATCGTGAACCCTTGAAGTCGCCGCCCCCTGAAAGATGAGAGTGCGATCAAGCAGACTACCGTCGCCCTCCGGCGTTTCCTTGAGGCGATTAATGAAGTAAGCCAATTGTTTGGCCACGAATTGATCCCAAATACCCCAGTCCTTGAAACCTTCTTTTCCTTTGCCCGCGGAATGACTCAATTGGTGAAGGTCCTTCGTGAGACCGATGCGTTTGGAAAGATTGTTGGTGGGCGCTGTACCACCTTCGGAAGCAATTTGATAAGTCGCGACACGGGTAATGTCTGATTTGAAGGCGATATACATCAAGTCGTACATCGTCCGGATGTAGTTTTCCACATCGGTAAACTCGATATCCAGCTTGATTTCAGGAGGCGCGGTCGCTGCCTCTTTTTTCGCCCATAGTTGATCATTGGCAATTTTCTTTTCCAATTCGGAAATCGCTTGCAGGTACTCCTCGAGAGTTCCCTGATCTTCCTTCCCAAGGTTGCGCCTGAGGTCCTTCGCATCCTCGTGAATTTCGTTAAGCAAATGGGTTTTCCCCTGCAATCGATCCAAGGCCGCTGGACTGCTTGCGACGTACATGCGTTCGTAGATTTTCTTCAGATTCGACCAGGCAGGAATCCCTTTTCCATCCTTATCGTAAGACAAGGTGTAGTTTCTGGTTAAACTCCCGACTCCCCCAACAGTGGAAAGCGGCATGGAGGCCAATTGCGTCTTCCCTGCGTGGTGGTTGCTGATCGCTTGATCAATGGATATCGAGTTAAGGACGGTCTTCCCTTTTATCATTTCCTTGGAGGTCAGGAAGCCAGTCGGGTTGACGTGGGCATCTCCACTATTCCGATTTAATGGATGAGAGAGACCGGAGACGACGGAAATGTCCTCGCGATAAGGGTTCAAAGCCGCCTGACTGGTCCGGAACTCGTAGCTTTTGCCACCGCCTTTGGGGAACCAGTACCAGTCCTCATGCTGAGGATCCCTTTCCGGTGGCAGGCTTACTCCATTAGGGAAAAAGATGAATGCCGAACGCTTGGGTAAGGCTTTGATGGCTTTTGCCTCTTTGCCCACGGCCATCGCGTTGAGGAAAGGAAGCCCCAGAGAAAGGCCCGCTCCTCTCAAAAAAGTTCGTCGCTTAATATGCCAAGATTTAGATCCCATTCCGTTATGTTTTTTCTTATCTGTTTGAAAACACTTCGCTTTTGACAATCTCTCTAATCAAATTAGGGATAGAATACTGCCTTGCCTCAAGCTGGTCAACTAGCCTGTTCACCAGATCTTCGTCATGAAAATCGATATCCCGCGAGAGCCCATAAGCCAGAATCCGCTCCACCAAACCTTTGGCGAAATCCCTTTTCCGATGATTGACCAGATAAGCCTTTAGTTTATCGATGCCATCCACGCTAGCACCATCCGGCAGGGTCGATTTACACTCGATCTCCAGGTAGCTTTTTTCGAAGGCGAGCTGCTTTCTCTTTTTTTGCTCGCTTCCCTGATCCTTTGGCGGGTCGGATGCTTTGGATACAATCAGGACTTTAGTTCGCCAAAGCCCGCTGGCATCGAAATTTTCAAAGGGAATTCCCCAGGGATCAATTTTCTGATGACAACTCCGGCAGGCTTCATTGTTGCTATGGGCAAACAGCTTTTGATTGAGAGTCATTTTATTGAAACCGGGGATGCTTTCATCGAGCGGCGGCACGTTTGCGGGCGGATCGGGGGGGGGGGCGTGAAGGATCACGTCAGCGAGCCAAACGCCACGGAGAATGGCATGAGAATTCATGCCGTCTGAATTACCAATGAGAAACGTGCCCTGGGTCAGCAAACCGCCTCGATGCGATTTTGCATCCACTGCGACCTTTCGGAATTCTTCACCTCTCACGCCCCTGAGTTTGTAGAACCCAGCTAATGTCTGGTTTACGAACACGTGATCCGCCTGCAGCAAGTTCAATGCGGAAGAACCGTTCCGAAAGACGTCGTTAACGGCTTCGTAGGTTTCCCTATGCATCAGTTCCTTGATCGTATCCTTGAATTTGGGGTAGTAGTTCCGATCAACGGCGACGTTACCCAGTTGAGAGGTTTGCAACCATTGGTCGGCAAAACGTTCCACCCATCTCCTCGATTTCTCATCTTTCAACATGCGCTCCACTTGAGACTCCAGTTCCGAAGATTGGGATAAAATGCCTTCTGAGGCAGCCTTGATCAATGGCTCGTCAGGAATCGAGCACCACAAGAAAAAAGCGAGTCGCTCAGCCAGTATGAAATTCACGTTTTCTTCCGCCCGGAGCTTTCCCGGGAGACCAAGATAAAAAAACTTGGGCGAACAGAGGATTTCCTTGTAGGCGCTTAGCAAGGCCATGGACGGAGATTCATCTTTGGCATGACGTTGATAAACCTGATGGTACTTTTTAAGTTCCGCCTCGGTGGGAGTTCTTCGAAAGGCCTTCTTGATGAAGGAAGCAATCTTCCGGCTAACCTGTTGGTTGACTTCAGATTCCAGGAGACCATGAGGAATCAACGTTTTCACCAATTCCGTATTCACGTTGCCCCGGTACTCCAAGTTTTCCAGATAAATATTCTGCGCCCCCCGGTTCGTGATACGTAGAAAAAAGGGACGATCGCCCTTGGTGAACTCATCGGTCAAGTCTTCCGGATAGGATTCCAAAATATAATTCTGAACCTCGTCGCCTTTGGCGATCTCAATGACCCCCATCCCATGAATCACCTGCCGAGTATCGACTTCCGAACGCTGGAACCCCATGGCAACCTCGACCCTTCCCGGACTGTCCGCTTTCGCCAATAGAGAGGTTTGGGATTTATACTTGGAAACGGAAGCTATGTTCAGGTCAAAATAGCCCCCTTTCTCAAGTATAACCCCTTTGCCTGAACGCGATACTTTACTTAGGGCTGGCTTGATTTTCTTTTTTTCTGAAGTGAATTTCGGCGGCGGATTAACCTCCAAATTAGCGATATTGGCACGGGTGCCGAAAGGTTCGAAAACCGCGATTTCCTTCATTCGTTTGATGATGGTCATTACGGCGTCAAGGTATGATTCCAAGTGGGGGCTACTGATCATGAGCAACCGGGAATTGTTTTTTAACCCGGTTTCGTGACTCGTCCCCTCTTCCGGGAGCATATTCATCTCTTTCTGAACGGGAAACTGCAGAAGATCTTCCAGCGCATATTGCAATTCATAACGGGTCAGTCGCCGAACCGTACCGCGTTTCTTCGTGGAGCCATGGAGCTTCGCTTTTTTGAATTCCGCATCCATCCAGCGAGTCATCAAGTCACGTTCGGCGCCGCTAGGTTGCGCTTTCTTTTCAGGGGGCATTTCACCGGTATTAAATACTTCCCGAACGTCTTCCCATTGATCGAAGCTTCTACCCATCACCACATCCGGATCAATGTTATCCAGCCGCATGTCTCCTTTTTGCTTTTCCGGACCATGGCACTCCACACAGTACTTCTTTAGCAGTGGCTTCACATTTTGCTGAAAGCCTTCCAAATCCGACTTTATATCTGCACCTCCCAAACTGAATGCACCAGCGACTAGCACCGCAACCAATTCGATACTGATCCCTAAATCAGCCTGAGCAGCGATATTCCATTTCCGTTGTTCTTTCATTGCCTGAGAGAACCCTACCACACCCACTATTTGAGCGCCGTCTCAATGGCTTTGATAACTTCAGGTGCATCGGGCTTGGTTCCCGGAGAAAACCGTTTCAACACCTTGCCGTTCTTACCAACCAGGAACTTCTCAAAATTCCAACTAATCTTGGCCGGTCCAATTTGTTTTTTTAGCGATTTGTACAGCGGATGCGCTCCCTCACCATTGACGTCTATCTTGGCGTACATAGGGAAACTTACATCGTATTTTGAGCTGCAGAATTTCTTGATTTCCTCAAGGGTACCCGGCTCCTGTCTACCAAACTGGTTGCAGGGAAAACCACACACGATAAAACCCTTGCCGTCGTATTTCTTATAAACAGCCTGAAGCTGCCTGTACTGCGGAGTAAGACCACACTGCGAAGCCACATTGACCACCAGCATTACTTTGCCTTTATGGGCCTTAAGGCTGGCGGCCTTGTTGTTTATATCCTTGATGGGAATATTGTAGAGAGAATCTTCAGCTGTCAGGCTCAAGGACAAAAGGAAGGTTGCAACGAATAGTATCGGCTTCATTCCGAATGCTTCCAAGAATTAACGAGCCGGTCAAGGGCAATTATATGATCACCAAATTCCCCGAAACGAATTCATAGCACGGTCGTAAATGAAGGGTGGTTATAGATTTGGAAAGGCAATTTTCAGATCAACCTTGTCATCCATTTCCTTTTGCAGTTTGAGCAACCGTCCATAAAGAGTAGCTATGCGTTTCTCCTGTTTTGGATCATGCGCTAGATCTTTCATTTCCAGAGGGTCCTCAATGATATTATAGAGACGCTTCTTCTGTAAGCTGGGATAAAGAATGAGCTTATAACCATCCATGGTCACGCTGCGTTGGGCATCCAGATAGGCGCCGTAAATGGCATCGTAGGCATGTTTTTTAGCCTTACCGCGCAAAAGCGGCATGATACTGTGAAACTCCACCTTATCGGACTGCTTGGCTCCGGCTAGTTCCAAGGTAGTGGCGTGGATGTCCTGCAGGTAAATGGGAGCATCAATCTTGGCACCCGACTTGATACCCGGACCCACGGCGAGGAAAGGCACTCGCGTGCTGTGCTCATACAGGTTCTGTTTTCCAAACAGGCCATGATGCCCAACGCCCAACCCGTGGTCGGCGCTGAAAAAGATGTAAGTATTATTTGCCTGACCACTCTTCTCCAGCGAATCCAGAATGCGGCCCACCTGCGTGTCCAGATGCGTGATGATGGCATAGTATTCCTGACGGTGAACTTTCACCGCGTGCTCAGTACGAGGAAAAGGCCCCAGTTTTTCATCCCGCAAATTTTTGCCAGCCTTCATGCCTTCCTTGTAGGGATATTCAGCCAGATAATTCTTCGGCACCTTGATGCGGCTCAGAGGATATTTGTCGACGTATTCCTTGGGCGCCTGACGTGGGTCGTGCGGTGCATTAAAAGCAACATACATGAAGAAGGGCCGTTTATCCTTCTTGGCCATGCCCAGAAAATCAATGGTGTCATCGGCTACAATTTCACTCCAGTGTTTGCCGCCTTTCCAGAAACCATCAAATTTCTTGTCGTAGGGACTCCACGGATCGGGTTTGCCGGGCAACGGCCGGTTGTACCCGGCAGCAGTTTGGTTGGGCATACCAGGCCGGATGTTGCGGGCCACCTCAAAGGCTTCATCGGCCTTGGCACGGATGTGCCATTTGCCGGTAAAGAAAGTCTGGTAGCCTTGACGCTTTAGCACCTGCGGCCATAGCCCATCAAATTCCTTCTGTTTTGCTTCCTGATTCGGCAAAGGTTTTTTATTGCCCTTGCGCCGACCGCCCAAAAGATTGGAAGCCTGTTCCGCACGCCAGATATAACGACCGGTGATCAACATGTGCCGACTGGCTACACACACCGCACCACTCCATGAACCCATATTGTAGGCACGAGTAAAGGTGGTGCCACGCTTCACAAGCCGGTCCAGATTGGGCGTATCAATATCCGTCAATCCCAGTGCCCCGATGGTCTCGTAGCACATATCATCGGCGAAGATGAATAACACATTCGGTTTGTCCGCCGCTCGGGAAAGAACAGGCGCAGCCAACAGAATCACCAGCAACAGCCGGCCCAACGAATGAATTACAGAAAGTTTCATGGATGCGCGATGCTCGCGCAAGACAGCCTATCAGGCAAACTCATTTCTTCTTCTATTTCCCCTTGACCCGATTGGGAGGGCTAAACTTTGCGTTCGGGTCATACTTCGGCTCCTTTTCCGTCGGCACCGGTGCCTTTGTTGCCTTGCGCCACTTGAGCATGGCCACATGAAGTTCTTTTGCTTTTTCCGGCATTTTTTGTGCGAGGTTATTCTCTTCGCTCAGATCCTTCTTCAAATTATACAGTTCCAAGGCCCCGTCCTCGAAGAACTCGATTAATTTCCAGTCACCCATGCGAATCGCTGCAGCGGGGGTTGTGCGAAATGGACCATGCCTTGGCGTGTAACCCTGAAGATAACATGGGAAATGCCAATAAAGCGCCTTCCGACCCAAAGAAGCGGAATCATCCTTGAGACAGGGTACTAAACTTAAGCCATCGAGTTTAAGATTTTCAGGGCGATCAATACCGGCCAACTCCAAGAAGGTGGGATAAAAATCCACGCCAATTACCGGTTCTTTACAGGTACTACCAGCTTTAGTCACCCCCGGCCATTTGACCACCAATGGTTCGCGAATGCCGCCCTCGTACAGCATTCCCTTGGAGCCACGCAAAGGCGCATTGGAAGTCACACCCCCATGACCCCCATTATCAGAAAAGAAAATCACGATCGTGTTGTCATCTAGTTTAAGGCGTTTGAGTGTGGCCTGAACCGCACCAATGCTATCATCCATACTTTCAATCATACCTGCATAAGCCGCATTTGTGTGTCCACCAACCGTCGGCTTCTTCTGATACTTCGCCTTTAACTCGGGCTTCGATTGAATGGGCGTGTGCACGGCGTAATGAGTGAGGTAGAGGAAAAATGGCTTATCCTTATTCCCCTCAATGAATTTACAGGCCTCCTGCCCCAACCGATCAGTCAGGTACTCACCCTTCTCCTTATTGACAAGGTTCGGATAATTATACGGGCTATGATAACCACCGCCACTCGGGCTGCCCCAATGCTTACCGGCAATGTTCACATCGAACCCCTGCTTGGTGGGATCAGATCCCAAATGCCACTTCCCCATGGCGGCTGTCACATAACCGGCCGACTGCAGTGACTCGGCAACGGTAATAAATTTATCCGCCAATTCAGTTGTGTTCTTTGTCGGGATCAATTTGCGGAACTTGGCCTGACCCCGATCAGAATTACCCACCGTGAAGACACCGTGCCTCGGGCCATACAAACCGCTCATCAGGCACGCACGACTCGGCGCACAATTCGGCGCGCACGCATAAGCATCCATAAACTTCATTCCCTCCCGTGCCAAACGATCCACGTGCGGCGTCTCATAATATTTTGACCCCATAAACGACACATCCGTCCAGCCGAGATCATCGATGAAATAAAAGACGATGTTTGGCCGGTCTGCGGCGGAGGCAAACATGACCAATGCCAACCAAGCGATGAGAGTACGGGAAAGTGTTTTCATGAACGGCCCGAAGATTAGCTTGATCGATCCGTGGTCAAAAGGAAAAATTACACCATCCGCGCTTGACGCTTTCCCCGTGCGCCGAAAAGGTGGCGGCGCATGATTCACCTCGGCACTTTCAATGTCTACATCAGCCCGCTAAAGGGGGCTGGCTCGACTGTTGCAAATGCGTGCTCATCCCAAAATTGAAATGAGGCAACGATACGATGTCATTATTATTGGCGCGGGCGGCGCGGGATTGTTGTGCGCGATGACCGCTGGTCAGCGCGGGCGCACCGTGGCGGTGCTGGAGCACAACGAACGGATTGGCAAAAAAATCCTAATCTCCGGTGGGGGTCGTTGCAACTTCACCAACCGTGATGCGGGGCCGGAACATTATGTTTCCAACAACCCGCATTTTTGCCGCTCGGCGCTGTCGCGTTATCCCTCGAGTGAATTTATTGAATTAGTCCGGAAACACGGCATTGAGTTTCACGAGAAAACTTTGGGGCAACTTTTCTGCAAACTTTCATCAAAGCAAATTGTGGGATTGCTCGAGGACGAATGCCGCGATGCGCACGTGGAAATTTTATCCGGCTGCGAAGTGGATTCGCTCGAAGCTCGGAATGGTTTCCGGCTGCAAACTTCCCGGGGCGATTTTGAATGCGAATCGTTGGTGATCGCCACCGGCGCGCTTTCGTTTCCTGCGCTGGGCGCCACGGATTTCGGCTATCGCATCGCGGAACAATTCGAAGTGCCGATCATCGAGCCTCGCCCCGGTTTGGTGCCCATCATTCCGCGGCTCGACGATGACGCGCCGTGGCCGTTCATCAAGCTCACCGGCATTTCAATCGATTGCATTGCCAGCGCGGGCACGCAGTCATTTCGGGAAAACCTGCTCTTCACCCATCGCGGCCTGAGCGGGCCGGCGATTTTGCAAGTGTCGAATTACTGCGCGGATGGGGAATTTTTCACGCTGAATTTATTGCCGGATGCAAAACCGGAACAATTACTGGAAGACTCACGGCATTTTCGTGAAACCCCCGATCGCTGGCTGGAACAGTGGTTTCCCAAACGCTTTGCGTTCGCGTTTGCCAAACAGTTTTCGCCTTACAAACCGATGGCCCAAATGAAGCAAGCCGACCGCGAACGTTTGGTGCAACATCTATGCGCGTGGAAATTGTTGGCCGCAAAAACGGAAGGCTACGCAAAGGCGGAAGTCACCGTGGGCGGTGTGAACACGGATGCGTTGTCATCGAAAACGATGGAATGCCGAGCGGTGCCGGGGCTGTATTTCATCGGCGAAGTAGTAGACGTGACCGGCTGGCTCGGCGGCTACAATTTCCAATGGGCCTGGGCCAGCGGCCACGCGGCGGGACAGGCAGTTTGAATTTTAACAACCCTGCCCTCAATCTTTGTAATCCCCGCCGGTGTCGCTATGGCGACAGGACTTGCGCCATTGCTCGAGGGTGCCGGTCATTTTTTTGATTAGGTCGGGGTGTTGGGCGGCCAAATCGTTTTTCTCGAAAGGGTCTTTTTTGAGGTCGAACAATTTCAGTTTTGGGAGCGTGAGTTCCTGTTCTTTTTTCCGACCGCCACTGCCGTAAATTTTATAGCGATCGCTGATGAGTGCCACTTGGCCGGCAGATTGAAAGCCAATGGGGTTGCCTCGCGCTTTCATTTCCCCTTTGAAGAGCGGCACCAAACTAATGCCGTCGAGCGGGCGTTTGTCAGTTTGCTCCGCGCCGATGAGATCCAGAATGGTGGGGAGATAATCGCTAGTGACGGCGGGGATAGCTGTCACACCCGGCTTGATTTTTGCTGGCCATTCGACGAGGCCGGGCACGCGGATGCCGCCTTCAAGCAATGATCGTTTGCGGCCGCTGAAATGACCGGTGCTGCCGGGAGCACTGGCGTTCCCTTCGGGGCCATTATCGCTGCAAAAAGTCACGAGCGTGTTGTCCGCAATACCGAGCGTGCGGAGTTCTTTTCGCAACCGGCCCACTTGTTCGTCCAGCGCGGTGATGCAGCCGTAATAATGCTGCGCAAACTTGCTGTGTTTCGCGTAGAGTTTTGTGTATTCCGGCCCGGCCACCACAGGTAGGTGCGGTGCGTGAAACCACACGATGGTGAAAAATGGCTGTTCCTTTTTTGCCGCCGCGCGGATGAACGGGATAGCCCGATCCATAATCACGCGAGAATCATCACCGCGCAAATTCTCGCTAATACGCACGCCCTTCTCGTTCCAGTACGCAGTGCCGTACGGCACATTTTCCTTTGCTGGATCCCACCACTGGCGGCTGTTGTTGGCCTTGGGACGCAACATCGGATCCCACGTGGGCACTTTGGATTCGGTGGAAAAACACACGTCGAATCCATTCGCTTGTGGCGGCGAAAAATTCTTTACCCCACGCGGGCCGCCGCGGTTGGCGTCCTTTTCGGTTTTGGTAAGCGTGCCAAGATGCCATTTGCCGAAGTGGCCGGTGGCGTAGCCGTTTTTTTGCAGCAACTCAGCAAGCGTCAGTTCCTCGGTTTTTATGCGGCCGGTGTTGGCAAAATAAATGCCGTACCGAAACGGATGACGACCGGTGATGCAACTCCCTCGCGTGGGGCTACACACGGGCGCGGCAGCATAAAAGCGTTCAAAGCGCAGGCTGTTTTTTGCCATCACATCGAGGTGCGGCGTGCGTATGATTTTGTTGCCGTTGAAGCCCACATCGCCCCAGCCGAGGTCGTCGCACATGACGAGGATGATATTGGGTTTTGCCGCCGTTGCCAAAAATGGCACAACACAAATGAGAGCGAACAGAAGTTTTCGAATCATGGGGTCCAGTTTAGTTTATCAAGGTCCTCTCCGGAAACCCGTTCCATGTGGCCATCGGCGAAGCCAATAAGAAAGTCATCACCCAAAGCAATAGCGTCATCAATACCACCCGCGCCGTTCCAGCCGAGGTCGCTTTCAAAAAAAACCACCGTGCGCGCGGCAGCCTGCAAATCATCAAGCTTCATGCCGCTGAGATTTTTGTTGAAGGCGTATGAACTGCCATCGGGATCGGCGGAGGAAATGAACACCTGCTTATCATTTCCCACGAACGGCAAAAGCTCATCGCTCCACTTGGTGGCATCGGGCAAGTGATCGTTGTCCTCATGAAATTCGTGAATGGCAATGGCGAGATGTTTGAGGTTGTTCATGCTTTGCACTTCTTGCGCCTGAAATCTCCCGCTTTGTATCGCGGGCAATACCAACGCTGCCCCGACTGCCAGCGGCACCACTCCGGCCACCGCCAACACTGCGGAATCGTACCCCATGCCTTCGGTATGCGAATGCACGAGAAACCCTTCAGGCAATACTTGCAGCACGGAAACTTGTCCCTTCATACCGAGCGTCATCAGGCGCACCATCAGGTTTTGCACCGGCTCGGGCAGCATCGCCGCCTCGGCCGCCATGCCTTGTTTCAAAATGTTGCCGTACAAGCCCGCCACGCGACCACTCATGAAGGTGAATTGGTTGCCTTTCAGCTCCATGCCCTTCGTGAGTTTTTTGAACTCCGCCGTGCCGCGCAGGCCGGTGTCCGGCTCGGCCTGGGTGGCGAGCACTTTTGCCGCCAGCACGGGGCTGCTGGTGAAAACTAAATAGCCGCCGGACTGAAACACCACCGGTTGGACGACAATCTCCGGCAAAGGCGGAAACGGAATGGGCTGTGGAAATTGATACGCCTTCACCCCGCCGAAATCCACCTCCTCCAAGGGCATATTCATCGACTCAGCAAATTGCTGCAGCATCGTGAGCAAATCGCCATTGTTCACTTTAATCGTGAGGACCAAACCAGGTTCGGGAATTTCCAATCCATCCCCTGCCCCAACGAGCGTGGCCACGCCTTCGCCGGGAGGCAAATCGCTGGGCACGGCGGGAATGGGAGGCAAACCGCCGGGCACGGCGTTCTCTCCGCTGGGGAAGGTCTGCCGACTGCTTGGTAACGCTTTGCCACTGCCGGGCAATGTCGATCCCACCCCATTTATTGGGAGTTTATGCAGTTTTTTAAAATCCAGCGTCACATACACTCCCACTTTGCCGCCGTATGCGCCGAGGGCTTGTTGCACTTGCGGTTGGGCGAGCATTTCGGTGAGTGACTGCGTGGCTTGGGGTGGAAGATTCGCTGCTGCCATGGTTTTGGCCCATGCGAGAATGGCTGCCAAAGCAAGATCACCGTGGAAGGCATAAACCGTTTCGGCGGGCATGAGCGACAGCCCATCCAAATCATGCACCGCACTACCAAAAGCTTTCCATAAAATTCCATCGCTCTTCGCTGGATCATGATGGAACATTGCCACATTGCGTTTGAGGCCATCGCCGAGGCTCCGAGTGCTTGCGCCAATGCCGTCGATCGCCTCCAAGCCGATGCCCGCGTACAATGCCTTGGCGGTTGCAAATCCCATCGCCGCCTGTCCCGCGCCTTCCTCGCCGAGCATCGGGCCGAACTGCTCCAGCAATTTTCCGCCCTCATCAAATCCCGACCGCACCCATGCCTGCGCTTCATCGGTGCTGAGGTAAAAATAAAAACTACCGCCCGTATCGAGGTGCTGCGTAACGGCATCGAATGAAGTACTTGAAGGCCCGTTCGGCGCGAGCGGCACGGAGAGTGCGTTGGTGCTTATATCCGCATTGCCGATTTTGTCTGGAATGTCATTGGGCGGAGTGTTGGTCTTTAAGTTGACCGCCACTTTTGACTTTGGCAACGGGCTGTCCCCATCCCCTCCTTCATTAAGAAACTTGGGAACCATCAGCGCCGCTGCAGCGCCAAGCACCACCACGGCCGTTACACCGGCGATGAGTAATTTTTTGCTGCTGCCGCTTTTTGCGACCTTGGCAGGAACAGGTTCCGTCGGTGCCTGTGCGGGCGCAGGTTCAAGCGTGCCCAGCACTTCCGTCACCGGCACCCAATCCGGCAAGGCCGCGTGCCACGCGATGTCCGTCTCGATCAACGCCCCGCTCGCGAGGCACTCCTCGATTTGTTCGGGCGAAAATGGCCCGAACTGCCCGTCATCACGCTTGATGTAAATGTCCATGGGTGGAGGCGATCACCCTGACAGGCCGACAAAAAAATTGCCAGCGGGAAAAAATTCCCGCTGGCAGTGAAGTTTTACTTTAGCGCCGCCGTTGGCCGGTCCAGTTTAACCGGCCCAACTCCCCGAAACGCAGCAACCGGACCGTGCCATCGATCATCGTCACGGGAATGACCTGCAGGCTGCTATAGGATCCCATCTGGGCACGGGCGCGCTGGATATCTGCCAAGCCGCCCGTGCCATTCCAGCCCACCGGGCATTCGAAAACCAGTACGGTGTCGGGCGGCAACAAATCAGGATTTTTCCCCGCCACCGCGGCGTTCAGAGCGTAGGAACTGAATTTCTGCCCCGCTTCCATCCGAGCTCCAGCCGTTGGATCTTGTGGCGACATAAATACCTTCTCCGTGCCCATATCGCGCATGACGACATCGCACCACTGGTTGGCGGGTGGCAAGCGGCCATCGTTGTCAATCGAGTAGATAATCAAACCTTTGCCCAGTTGACCGGCATTGCTCGCGCTCTTCATGGAGCTAGCCTTGGCTTTGGCCTTAGCCAGCGTTGGGAGCAGAATGGAGGCACCAATTCCCGCACCTCCCACTAACAGGAGTGGAGCTACTCCCATCGCGTCGCCGCTGCTTCGACTTTCCATTACAACTCCCTCAGGGGTCACACGCAAAACAGACAGTTGCCCTGCGTGCTGGTCATTATTCATGCCCATAAATTTCTTCATCACCTCGAAGATCTTTTGCTCTGCGGGCCCTTCTGCATTGGCTTGCTCCTCGGCAGCAGCCATTCCAAGCTTGGTTAACTTACCAAATTCCATGCCCAACCTGCTGCTTATAAAATGCAACTGGTTGCCCTTGAGATCCATGTCACCTTTCAACCGCTTGAATTCGGCGGTGCCCGCCAAACCCTGATTTTCACCTTCACGCACAGCCAGAATGTCCTTGGCGAGCTTGAGGCTGGTCGCAAGGATAATATAGTCGCCAGCCTTCAGTAGCGTGGGGCTAAGGTCGATGTCCACTGGCAACGGCGGCGTTGTCATGGTGTACAGAGTCTCTCCGCCTTCCTGGGATTGCTTAACCATCTCGGCCAGCTCCGGATTCTGGAGCTGCGCGGTGATGAGCTTCATTAACTGATCGTCCTTCACCTTAATCAAAATTGCCAAACCAGGCTCAGCAAAAGACAGACTTAAACCTTGCGGTGCATCAGGAGGCAGAGGAACCGCAATCTGCTTTGCATCATTGAGCGTCACAAAGAACCCCATCTCTCCACCGGTAGACCTGAGTAAATCCTCAAACCCCATGGCCTGATTCATCTCGGCCAATCCTTTCGCAAATTCAGCCACAAGATCAGGATGAGCGGTATCAGTAATAAATTTACGCATCCATTCAAAACCAGTCACAAGATCAAGATCGGCCTGGATGGCTACCACCGTATCGGCAGGCAACATTTTAAGAATCTGCTGCTCGTGCGACTGAGCACCAATCATTTTCCATAGAAGTCCGTCTTTTTTCTCCGGATAATGGTGCAGCACCATTACGGCACGGTTAAGATCTCCCTCAAGGGCAAAGCTGCTCATCCCGAAGCCGCTGATGTCCCTTACCCCAATCTGCTCGTAGGTAGTACGCCCCATATCCACTGCCATGGCAATCTGCTGGCGCTGTTGCTCGTCAAATTCCCACTGGCCAGCCTCATCCGCCAAGGCGGAGGCGGCATCCAGATAACCATCCAGTTTGGCCAACACCTGTTCAGTACTTAGATACAGATAAAAACTGCCGCCAAAATCCAGATGCTTGGCCACCTCGGCCATGCTCGTCTTCTGCGGCGAAGGCTTGGCCGTGGGAGTTTTCACCCGCACATGAGGCCCTTGAGGTGCGGCCCCGCCGCTGCCAACAGGTTCACCCGTAGATTCTTCTGTGGGCGGGGTGGTTTTCTCCCCGCAACCGGGTGCGATGAGGAGTGATAATACAACGGTGGTGAGGATGAGACTGTTTTTGATCATGTGTCCTTTGATATGTGTTAGAAATGGTGCGTTGGTTGAATAAAGAATAAGCGCTCACAAAAAACCCGTCCACTACAATAAACAGATTTTTTATAGTACCCTTTCGGAGAAAATCGCAGACTATTTGCTTTCACTTTTTCTCGCTTTCAGGCGGTTTTTGCGTACAATCTCCCGCTCACGTGCATGGGCACGGGGGGGATTTTTTGAACCGATTTCTAGTTAATTGTCTGGCGCTGAGCGCAGTGATATTCGGAGGAGGAACTGCATGCGTTTCCCCTGCCCCCGATGCGCCGGAGGCTTGGGCGGGGTTGGCTTTACCTTCGGCTTTTGGGGGGGGCGGAAGTTCCACCAACATCCCGGCGGGGGCGGGCTGGCTTGCGGATTTTAACGACGCCACGCTGAACGCGCTGGTGCGGGAGGCGATGACGAATAACCCCGATCTTCGGGTGACTGCGGCACGCCTGCAAACAGCCCAAGCTAATCTGCGCATTGCCGGTGCGGATTTGCGGCCCTCCCTCACCGCCACGGCCGTGGCTTCGCGCACCAAGCGCAGTTCCTCCAGCGGCTTTCGCATTTCCTCCAGCCGCTCGTACAGCTATTCGCCGCAACTGAATCTCGCGTGGGAATGGGATGTGTGGGGGCGACTTGCAGACACGCGGGCGGCGGCACGGCTGGATGCCGGCGAAGCAGTCGCCAATTTGCACGCCGCGCGACTGAGTCTCGCTGCCAACACGGCCAAAGGCTGGTTCAACCTTGCCGAAACGGAACTGCAATCGCAACTGGCGCGGCAAACGCTGCAGAGTTACACCAACAACCTCGCAGTGCTGGAGGATGGCCTGCAGCGCGGGTTGACCAAGGCGCTGGATGTGCGGCTGATGCGCACCAGCGTGCGCAATGCGGAGAACGCGGTTCACCTTCGCCTTCGCCTTCGCGATGGAGCACGGCGTTCTCTGGAAATTTTACTGGGGCGATATCCGAAAGGCGAAGTAGCGTTAACAAGCGCGCTGCCCACACTGGCCGCGACCGTGCCGGCGGGATTGCCCGCGCAGTTGCTCGAACGCCGCCCGGATGTATTGGCGGCGCAGAACAAGTATCTCGCCAGCCATCGCCGCGTGAATGCCGCGAGCAAGGATCGTCTGCCGCAAATCAAGTTGACCGCCAGCACAGGCACGTCGAGCAATGAATTAAAGGATGTGCTGGATATCAATAACAATATTTGGAGCCTCGCGGCCAACCTCACACGGCCGATTTTGGATGGTGGTAAAATTAAATCGCAAATTGAACGCGCCGAAGCCCAGCGTAAAGAGGCGCGCTATCTGTATGTGCAAACGGCGCTACAGGCTTTTGCCGAAGTGGAAACAACGTTGGCTGCGGAGCAGTTTTTGGTGAGGCAAGAGATCGCCCTGCGCGGCGCGGTGACCGAGGCCGAGGGAGCACAAGCGCTCGCTCTTGAAGATTATCAAGCTGGACTTGCGGATATCGTAACGGTGCTGGAATCGCAACGGCGAATGTTTGATGCCAAACGCTCTTTGCTGGAGTTACAGAATGCGCGTCTACAAAATCGCATCGACCTTTATCTCGCTCTCGGTGGCGAATTTGCCCAACCTGAGCCTGAGCCCAATGAGGAATGATCGAAGCCGAAAAATCATCAGAAACTGAAGCCGAAGAAACCCCACTGACGCGCAACGGCATGGCCAGAACGCTGGTAGGCGTGCTGGTGGGAGGCGTCATTCTCGCGGGCAGCTTTTCCGCCGCGCGATATTTTTGGACGCATCAGGAAGAAGCCGAACGCAAAAAGCCCAAGCGGCAGGTGACAGTAGTACAGGCCATTCGCTTGCAGCCGCAGAGTTTTGTCATCAAACTTCCCAGCCAGGGGCGCGTACGTGCACGTGCACAGAGCAGCATCATCCCGGAGGTGAGCGGGCGAATCATTTCAATTGAGCAGGTGTTTCGCGAGGGTGGATTTTTCCAGCCCGAACAAGTGCTGCTAACTCTGGATAAGACAAATCCTTCCAATGACATCGCTCGCGCCGAAGCCACGCTAGCGCAATTAGGCGCAAAACTGGCGTTGCAAAAACTTGAACGCTCCGCGTATTCCAACGCCGTGGTCGTGGCGCAGGCCAATCTTGCACAAGCCGGTGCGACACTAGAACTGGAGGAAGCGCGCCGCGCCGCGGCCATCGCCAATCTTAAGCGGCTGAATACATTGGACAAATCCAGCCCCCTCGCGCGCAACGAACCGCAAGTGGCCGAAGCCGCCGCCAACGCCAAGGCCAAGCAGGCGGAGTTGGCCAAGGCCAAGGAAGATCTCGCGCTACGCCCGGACCAATTAGAAGCCGACCTCAAGGCGCAGATTCGCGTGGCGGACGTCACGCTCGCACAGGCAAACATCGACCTCGCCCGCACGGTGGTGCGCGCACCTAAATACCCTGGCCGTATTATCGCCAAGAACGCGGACATTGGCCAATATGTCACCTCTGGCACCGTGCTAGCCATGGCAATTGCCACGGATTACGCGGAGGTACACCTGCCCGTTTCCAATGCCCGCCTGCAGCACATCCGTGTGCCCCTGCACCGCGCAAACACCAACGAGACGCGGGCCACGCAAATTGAAGTGCCCATCGCCCCGCCGGCGGTGGAAATCCGCATTCAAATCGGCCGTGATATGCATCGTTGGCAAGGCTACATTTCACGTGACAGCGGCCGGCACGATGCCACCAGTCAACAACTTGCGTTGATCGCACACATCCCCGAGCCCTACGGTCGTACGCCTTACCTTCGAGCGGGACTCTTCGTTCAAGCCACCATCACCGGCGATACCTTGGAAAATGTATTTGTTCTCCCGCGCCACGCCGTGCGGCACGGGAACGAAGTAGCACTGGCGATGCAAAAAGATGGCCAACCAACCCTCAAACGCCGGATCATTGAAATCTTATGGAGCAATGAAACGGTGATGGTCACCCGCTCTCTGCAGCCGGGCGATGTAATTATTACCACGCCGATCGACTACGCTACCAATGGTCAAGCCCTGCAAGTGCGTGTTGAAGGTGAAGCCGCACCCCCACCCTTCAACGGAAAACCCAAGAGCAAAAAGGGGGAACAAGGCAAGAACGGTAAAGGCAAAGCAAAACGGCCATGAATGGTTTAATCGAATGGTTTGCCCGCAACCGCGTGGCCGCCAACTTATTGATGGTGTTCATCATTTTGATGGGCGTCAACGGCATCGTGAATCGTTTGCCGGTGGAGGTGTTTCCCGATTTCGCGCCAGACGAGGTGGAAATCCGCGTGACCTATCGCGGTGCTACCCCGGAACAGATGGAGGAATCCATCATCATCCCACTCGAGAATAGCATCGCCGATCTTCCCGGCATTGAGGAAATCCAAAGCTCCGCCAGCGAGGGCAGCGCGCGCATCGAAGTGGAGGTGGCGAGCGGGCACGATCCAAGAGAATTGAGGGATGAAGTAAAGAGCCGCGTGGATGCGGTGAATAATCTGCCCGAGGGAATCGAACCGCCGGTGGTCAAGCTTGAGGAAAGCCTGCACGAGGTGGTGACACTCATCATCCATGGGGACATGAGCGAGCACGACCTGCGCCAACTCGGCGAACGTGTGCGCGATGAAGTCGGTCGGCTGGACGGCATTTCGCGCGTGGTGATGCGCGGCCTTCGCAACTATGAAGTCAGCATCGAAATCCCCGAACAAGTGCTGCGCGAACACCAGCTCACCTTGCAAGCAGTAGCCGATGCGGTGCGCAATTCGGCGGTGGATATTCCCGGCGGCGCCATCCGTAGTCGCAACGGCGAGGTTCTCGTGCGCACCGAGGGACGCGCCTTTGATAAACCAGCGTTTGAAAAAATCATTGTGCATTCGCGCGAAGACGGCTCGCATCTCACACTAGGTGAGCTCGCCAACGTGACCGATGCGTTCGAGGAGGATCGCGTGTTGATGCGCTTCAATGGAAATCGCTGCGCGGTGGTGCATGTGGCGCGCACGGGCGACCAAAATGCGCTGAAGATCGAAGGCATCGTGAAGGGCTACCTCGCGCGCCTCACTCCGCAACTGCCCGAAGGCGTGTCCATTGATGTGTGGAATAACCGCGCGGACATCATCAAGAAACGCCTCGTCACCCTTAACGACTCGGCGCTCATGGGCATCGGATTCATAATCGTATTACTGGGATTATTCCTGCGACCCGCTGTGGCGCTGTGGGTCTGCGTGGGCGTGCCCGTGGCCTTTATGGGCGCCTTTGCGCTGATGCCATATCTCGGCGTCACCATCAATCTCTTCACGCTGTACGGGTTCCTTCTTGTGCTGGGCATTTTAGTGGATGACGCCATCGTCACCGGCGATTGCATTCATGCCCACCAACAACGCGGTGGCAACGCATTAACCGGAGCCATCAAGGGCACGCAGGAAGTCGCCGTGCCGGTGATCTTCGGCGTGCTTACCACCGCCATCGCCTTTGTGCCGCTGTTGATGGTGGAAGGAAGGCGCGGGCTTATCTTCGCGCAAATTCCGTTGGTAGTGATTCCCTGCCTAATATTTTCATTGGTGGAATCAAAATTGATTTTGCCCGCGCACCTCAGCCGCCTCTCCACCGGCAAACCCAAGCGCAGCACACTCGGCCCGTTGGCCCGCATGCAACGAGGATGCGCCGATGGTCTTGAGTGGAGCATTGACCATATTTACCGCCCTATCCTCTCGCATGCCTCGGTGCATCGATATGTAACACTCTGTATTTTTATAGGCGCGGCAATGGTGATTTGCGCATACAGTTTTAGTGGGCGTTTGCAGATGGTTTTCTTTCCGCCCATTGACGCAGAGATTGCCACCACGCGGCTCGTGATGCCGCAGGGCACCGCACATGAGGTCACTGCTGAAAAACTCAAGGTAATGATTGCTGAGGCTAATCAGTTAAAAACAAAATACACCAGCGCATTTGACGATCCCGAAACCGGTCAAGTGACGCAGCGCAGCCTCATCGGCAACATCATTAGCACCATTGGCGGCCAGAATATAGCCGGCGTGCGCGGGCGCGCAGAGAGTGGCGTGGCTCATCTCGGCGAGGTGCAGATACAAATCATGGCGCCGGAAGATCGCATTCATTTTCATAATACCAGATATTTGGATCTCAAAACGCGTGATCTTGCTAGTGAATGGCGCAAAAACATCGGCCTCATCGAAGGTGCGCAGGAAGTAACCACGCGCGCAGTGATAGGCCGCACGCGTGATCCCGTTGCCATCAAGCTCGCCATGCCAGCGATGGACACCTCGCTCAAAACCACTGCGGTACTCAGTAAAGTCTCCAGCCAAATCCAAGCCGAGCTGGAAACCTATGCGGGCCTGTTCGACATCCACGACACTTTCGAGCGCACCAAGGAGGAAGTGCGCCCCACCCTCCGTCCCGATGCCCTCCAGCGTGGGCTCACGCGCGCGATGGTGGGCCGACAGGTACAAGGCGGTTTTTTTGGCCACGAAGCCCAACGCATCCAGCGCGGGCAAAATGAAGTGCGCGTGATGGTGCGGTATCCGCTCGTCGAACGCGAAGCGTTTGCCAGCCTGGAAAACATGCATATCCTCACGACCGATGGTGCGTCGATGCCGCTCACTGCCGTGGCCGATTTGAAAATGGCCGAGAGCTTTCCCTCCATCCGTCGCACCGACCTAGCCCGCACCCTCTACGTGGTTGCCGATGCCGACAAGTACAACCCAGCACTTGACCTTGAGAAAATCCGGGGAGACCTCGAGCCCAAGGTCGCGGCGCTGGTGGAGTCACACCCCGGCATGAGCTACAGTTTTGATGGCGAAAGCCGCGAACGCGCTGAGTCCTTTGCCGCTCTGCGCATCGGCGGCATCATTGTCCTGCTCGGCATTTATGCCATGCTTGCCATTCCTTTTAAGAGCTACTCACAACCACTCATCGTGATGGCCATTATTCCCTTTAGCATCATGGGTGCGCTGCTGGGTCACATGATCATGGGCGTCACCTTTAGCATCATGAGCGCCTTCGGTCTGCTCGCCATGGCCGGAGTAGTCGTAAATGACAGCCTCGTAATGGTGCACTACATCAACCGCAAACGCGCTGAAGGCTTGCCGATACTTGAAGCGGTACGCAATGCCGGCGGCGCACGCTTCCGACCTATCATACTGACAAGCCTTACCACCTTCGGCGGCATCCTGCCCACCATGTTCGAGAAAAGCACCCAAGCTCAATTCGTGGTGCCCATGGGCATCAGCCTCGCGTGGGGTGTGCTTTTTGCCACCTTCATTACGCTCATTCTCGTACCCATTTGCTACCTCATTTTGGAAGACATAAAGGGCGCGTTCAGTAATTATTGGGATTGGCAAACAGACCGCAAACCGGAGCCGAAAACGGCATGATGCTTGTCGGCATCTGGAAAGCGAACCACGACTGCACCGCATCCTTCCTCGGGACATTCATGGGTGGTGCCATCTTCAGTTTGGCCGCTGCCGGCCCGCGACTGCTTATCCTCAGCCAGGGCAAAAAAAGTTAACCGTTAAAAACAGGGCAACCCTTCGTTGACATTCCCGATGCGGCCTTTTACTTTTGCCGCTATGAAATCCGCTTTACTAATTGGCGCTCTCCTTTTCTCTCTCTCACTTTCTGCTGAAGAAAAACCGAAACTTCATTCCGCAACCAAGCCTGTGCCGCGCGCGGGAGGTTGGATGAACCGCCACAACTCCTTCAATGACCGCGTAGCCAAGGGCAATGTCGACCTCGTGTTCATTGGCGATTCCATCACGCAGGGCTGGGGAGGCAAAGGCAAAGGTGTGTGGGCGAAGTTCTACGGCAAACGAAACACAGTAAATCTCGGTATCGGTGGCGACCGCACGCAACATGTCATCTGGCGACTGGATAATGGCAACCTGAAGAACATCACCCCGAAGGCAGCCGTAATCATGATTGGCACCAACAATGCCGGCGGCAACACCTCCAAGGAAATCGCCGATGGCGTAGAAGTCATCGTGAAGCAAATCCGGACCAAATCTCCCAAGACTAAAATTCTTTTACTTGGTGTATTTCCACGCGGCACGAACAACACCGACAAAAAGCGTCAGGTCAATGAAGGTGCCAACGCCATCTTCAGCAAACTCGATGACGGCAAACACGTCCACTACCTCGACATCGGGCCCAAGTTCCTTGAGAAAGACGGCACGCTCACCCGCGAGATCATGCCTGACCTCCTGCACCTGAGCGAAAAAGGATATTCGATTTGGGCCGAATCCATTGAATCCGAACTCGCCAAACTGCTCGGCGAATAACGCGCTTTAAGACCATGCGCCTCTGCTTGTGCCTACTGGCTGTCTGTGTGCTCCCCTCGCTTGCCGCGAAGGACATGATCCGAACGCCGCTCGATGTGCCGATGCTGGGCGAACTGGAGGAGTACCTCGCGCAAAACCTTTTGTTCAATCAGAAGAACCGAGATGCCGGCCTGGCAGACATCAACCAAAAGCCTGGCTTCAAAGCGCTCATAAAGAAACACGGCATTAAACTCTTTGGCGGGCCGGTCATTGGCAAGGTCACACCAACGAGTGCTGTGGTATGGCTGCGCACACCGGATGCAGCTGAAGTGAAGGTCGTTGCTCAACCCGGCAATATCATCGGCACTGCGCGAACCAGTAAGGCGCGCGACTTTACGACTGAAGTAGAACTCAAAGGCCTAAAGCCGTGGACCCAATACAGTTACGCCGTCACCGTTAATGGTGAACCGGCCTTGGGATCACTGAAACCCTCCTTCCGTACTGCACCCACGCGTGCACAGAAGGTGAAGATCGACATCGCCTTTGGGGGTGGTGCGCGGGTGAATCCCACCAAGGAAATCATTTGGGATCATGTGGCCAAGACCAATCCCTTCGCCTTCCTCTTCCTTGGCGACAACCTCTACATCGACAAGCCGCTGGAGCGAAATCGCCAGCGGCTTTACTACTACCGTCGCCAGTTACGCCCTGAGTATCAGCGACTGATGAGTAGCACGGCCGCCTATGCCATCTGGGATGACCACGATTTCGGCGCGAATGACTGCGCGGGCGGTCCCGATCCATTCAAGCCCGCGTGGAAAGTTCCGGTCTGGAACGTGTTTAAGGAGAACTGGCCTAACGCCTACTTTGGCGGAGGCGAAAAGCAACCGGGCTGCTGGTTTGATTTCAACATTGGCGATGTGGATTTCTTCATGACCGATGGTCGTTACTATCGTGATTACAAAAAAGGTACCATGCTGGGGCCGGTGCAGAAGAAATGGCTGCTGGAAAAACTCAAGGCCAGCAAGGCCACCTTCAAGGTCATCGCCAGCGGCACCCTCTGGACCGAGCACGCCGACAAGGGCGGCAAGGATTCTTGGTGGGGCGTGCCCAAAGAGCGCGAGGAAATCTTTTCACTGATTGACCGCGAAAAAATTGGCGGTGTGATTCTACTATCCGCCGACCGCCACCGCACCGATGTTTACCAAATCAAACGCCCCAACGGCTACACCCTCTATGAGTTCGAGACCTCCAAGCTCACCAACGACCACACGCACGGCACAAAAAAGGAAGCACTCTTTAGCTACAACCAAGGCAACTATTTCGGCCACCTCACCTTTGACCTCACCAAGGCCGACCCCGAGCTGACCTTCAAGTGCATCACCGTGGATAAAGGCGAGGTCTATTCCCTAACCCTGAAACGGAGTCAGTTGCAGAAAGAACCCGTTCAAACATCCGCATCCAATACCGAAGCGACCAAGCTGGAGCCGACTAAAGCCAAGGCAACCGCAGGGGTCAAGCTATGGAAGTTTGAAACGGGAGATGGTGTGCACTCCTCCCCCGCCATCGGATCTGATGGCACGGTTTACGTCGGAGCAAAGGACAAAAAGCTCTATGCCATCAAGACCAAGATCCTTGGCCTAGCCAAAAGCTCGTGGCCCATGCGTCGACAGAATGCCGAACATACGGGGCGTGTAAAGTAGGGCAACCTCCACTTATAACAACCCAATCCAGAATAAATCATGCCCCACTCCTACGAATCCTACGATGAGAAAGCTTCCACCTACACAGCTCTGCGCCGCGCCTTAGCGGCAAAAAGAATTGCTCAATTTATTTCAGGCCACGCAGAAGGGGTTGATGGGCCGGGCTCCACAGATCTTTCCAACATCCATTTGTTAGATTCCGGTTGTGGGACGGGGAATTACACTGTTGAGTTTATCAAAGAAGCTGGGGAGCATGTTTATAATCTGAAAAAAGTTCATTGTACGGATTTCAATATGAGTATGGTGAAGGAAGCTTGGAACAATGTTAAGCAGCTGAGTGCTAGTGACGCTGCGAAAACCAGTGTTGAGGATGGAAAATCCCTTCCTAATCTGAAGACAGCTTCCGGGGCAGATATTTCGTTCTCTGTAGACAACGTTTGTGACATGCCCGCTATGGAAACCGGAAAGTATGATGCGGTGATTAACAACCAGGTTATCCACCATCTCCGCCCTGATAACGATTTCTCTGATCTCAAAGCAGCTTGCAAAGAATGGTATAGAGTTTTGAGGGCGGGCGGCCGGATTAGCATTAATTTCTCTCCCCCTGTGTGTGTCCAAATCGGCATGTGGTGGGCGGAGTGCATTCCTGACGCATTTAGTGCCTGGGAGAAACGCGCTCCCACCGTGGAGACGATGAGAAATGCTTTAGAAGAAGCAGGGTTTGAGGCGGGGAGTGTAAGATTTGAACATATTTATGATGAAATTTTGTATGATCCCGCCCTCTACTTCGATTTGGATGGGTTTGTGGAGAAGAGTGAGTACTTTGCCAAGAGCGATTCGACCTTTGCTTTATGTAAGGAGGGGGAACTCGCTGGGGCGGTTGAAAAGATTAAGAAACTTAAGGCAGAGGGACAATTAGAGGCTTGGTTTGAACGAAAAAACTGGCAGCGCAAACAGGTGGGACAGACGGTTTGTGTGTTTGCGGTGAAGAAGTCTTAGTGGGTGAAAAATCGATTGAGCAGAAGTTTGTGTCTGTTAGAGAATCAATTCGAGGCTGTACACATTCTTGTTTAATCATATTTCATTTCCCTAATATATTTTCAAGTTGGAAACGCGACCTGATTGATTTCAATATTCCCGGGCCTTTGAACACGCTTAACTTCCCAGACACTTGTCATCCAATCAGGTTCAAGCACGTAGGGAAACATAACCTCACTCGCGCCCAATTCTCCGGTCTGATGTTTGCATATATATGGGAAAAAGTTGGGCACCGAATAGACATATTGATAGATCACTTCGCCCGCCTCGCTTGGTAGCCATCCAGCACCTTTTAAAAATCTATGTACCGTGTTGTCATTGGGATTCTCAACATACTCGAAGCCACCAGCCTGAGCGGTCGGGAAAGTAAACATAAACTTATAGTGAATCTTAAAGTGGAGCCTAAAGCCGACCTCTTCTCCAGCCTTACCCGTAAAATTAGCCTCATCCCTTTTCCTCCGTGGCCATTCCCTACTGTTGCCTTTTGGGCCCGCTCCGATACAATCCCCCACACCAAAGCCATGAAGAAACTCATCCCATTTCTCACACTCATTTTTGCTTTCAACCTCGTGGCCGCTCCCAAGGGCCAGCTCACTTATGAAACGCCCGAGGCGGCGGCGAAAGATCCGGACTTTCTCATCCAAGGCGAATACGCTGGTGAAGGAATCGATGGATCGGAAACCAACCACCAGCTCGGAATACAGATAGTGGCACTGGGAGAAGGCACTTTTCAGGCCACAGCTTTTCAAGGAGGTCTACCCGGCGCAGGTTGGGACGGCCAAACCAAGTGGGTCTACACGGGAAAACGCAAAGGCAAGACCAAGGCCACCTTTACCAATGATGAGTCACCCATTGCGCTGCATTACAATGATGGCAAGGTGATTGCTACCAAGGGGGACCAGCAGGTCGGCACCTTTGCCAGGATGATCCGCAAATCGGATACCATCGGTGCCAAAACGCCCAAGGGAGCCAAGGTGCTCTTTGCGGGCAAAGACAATGGCTCGCTGGATAAATTACAGGTCACCAAGGATGGGCTGATGAAGGAAGGTGCCATTACCAAGGATAATTTCCAAAGCTTCAAACTGCATGTGGAATTCCGACTCCCCTTCAAGCCCACTGCCCGCGGCCAGGCCCGTGGCAATAGTGGGCTCTACCTCCAACGCCGTTATGAGTTGCAGGTGCTCGATTCCTTCGGCATCGAGATGACGCCCGCCAAGAATGATTGTGGCTGCCTCTACAAGCAGAAGTATCCGGATGTAAACGCCTGTTTCCCACCGCTCACCTGGCAAACCTATGATGTGGATTTCACCACTGCCAAGTTTGATGCGGATGGCAAACGCACCGCCCCGGCCCGCATCACCGCCAAGCTTAACGGCATCCTGATCCACGATGATTATGCACTCAAAAACAAGACGGGTGCCGGCCAAAAGGAAGGGGCCACGCCCGGACCTATCTGGTTCCAAAACCACAGCAACCCCGTGCGCTACCGTAACGTGTGGATACAGGAAAAGTAGATTTTAAGATCACATGCGATTTTTTATTTTATTATTCGCGGCAATTACACTTTCTGCCGCGCCTCTAAAAATCACCATCGGCACCTTGCCGGGGTTACAGTACGACAAACCGCGTTTTGAAGCTCAACCCGGGCAGGAGGTGGTGCTCACCTTCAAGAATTCTGATGAGATGGCGCACAATCTCGCCATCATTGCCCCGGGCAAACGGCTTGAAATCGTGCAGGATGCCATCACTTTGCCTCCCGATTCCAACTACATCCCCAAGAACAATGCCGTACTGTGGCATACGCCCGTACTCAAGCCTGATGAAAGTGCCGAGTTAAAATTCGAAGCACCCAAGGCAAAAGGGATCTACCCCTACGTATGCACTTTCCCCGGCCACGGCCTGATCATGTACGGGGCAATGTATGTGGGCATCAAAATGCCCAAGCTTGCCCAGGACCAAAACGTTTCACCGATGGCCCGTGCTCAGAGCGCCAATAAAAACCTGCACGCCTGGCCTCATCGCCGACCGCTCCTGTATCGCATCTTCATGCCTGATGCCTCCCCGGCTGCAATTGCGGTAGCCCTTCCCCACGGTGTCTCCTACTGTTGGGATGCAGGCACCTGTCACCTGCGTTATGCGTGGATCGGAGGCTTTGTAGACCCGATGCCCGTCTGGAAGGCTAATGGCAACGGGCTGGCCAAAATAATCGGCACTAGATTTTGGACTGGCTCGAAGGATTTCCCATTCCACAAAAAAGCCCCATCTGATTTTAAACCTCAGTTTCAAGGCTACCGCAAAATCGATGGCCATCCCGAATTCCACTACACCATTGGTGACATTGATATTTACGAACGCATCACCGCCCTGCCCTCGGGCATGGGGTTGACCCGTCATTTTCGAATCCCAGATATCAACTACCCCCTACGCATCACGATCGCCTCGAAAAACACAAAAGTCTCAAAGGGGAAAATCAACCAAGGAGTTGCCACTTTGACCAGTGAAGAAGCCAAAAGCTTTACCATCACCCATCACCACGCCCACGGAAAATGAAGCGCGCAATTTTCATCCTCACCCTACTCGCAAACCTTTCCGTTCATGGTGCCGGCATCAATGACTATTACAAGGTCGAGAACATCCCCGCCCCCAAGGGACTGGACGTGCAAATCGGAGGCCTGACTTTTCTGCCTGATGGTCGGTTAGCCGCCTGCTTCCACCGGGGCGAGGTCTATACTTACAACCCAAAGACAAAAATATGGAAACTCTTTGCCGACGGCCTGCACGAGCCGCTGGGGATTATCGCCGAGGATAACCACACGCTGGTCGTTATGCAGCGCCCTGAACTAACACGCCTGCGTGACACCGACGGCGATGGCGAGGCTGACCATTATCAGACCATCAGTGACCAATTTGGCATGACCGGCAATTACCATGAGTTCGCCTTCGGCCCCGCACGTGACAAGGATGGCAACTACTACGTGGGGCTCAACCTCGCTTCCAGTGGTGCAAGTATTCGCCCGGAAATCCGTGGTGAATTTCGCCACTACGGCATTACGCGTGAACAGTTTTACAAGAACCATAGGGCGGGCTCTGGCCGAATGTATTCAGCCACACCTTATCGCGGCTGGATCATGAAAATTGCGCCCGATGGCAAGACCATCCCTTTCGCTTCCGGCTTTCGCTCCCCCAACGGAGTTAATTTTGATGCGCAAGGACGACTGTGGGCCACTGACAATCAGGGAGATTGGCTGGGCACCAGCAAGCTTTTCCATGTGAAGGAAAATAACTTCCATGGGCATCCCGCAAGCCTGGCCTGGACTGATTCATGGGAAAAAGGCCGCAACCCTCTCAAAGTGTCCCCGTCCGAGTTTGATGCCAAGCGCACCCGCGCATCGGTGCTTTTCCCGCAAGGCAGCATGGCCAATAGCCCCACCCAGATGCTCACCGATACCTCCGGAGGAAAATTCGGCCCCTTTGCCGGCCAATTGCTCGTGGGCGAGATGAATAAACCCCGCATTATGCGCGTGCTCGTCGACGAAGTAGCCGGCGAAACTCAGGGTGCCTGTCTACCTTTTATTGATAACGGGGGATTACACCGGGGTATGCACAGATTTGTTTTCGCCCCGGATGGAAGTCTTTGGGTTGGGCAAACCCACCTCTCATGGGCGGGTGGCAGCGGATTACAGCGCATCACTTGGACCGGAAAAACCCCAATGAGTGTTTCAGCCATGAAACTAACCCAAACCGGCTTTAAACTCAGCTTTACCAAACCACTGGCACGGGCCGCCGTGGAAAATTTTGTTTTCCAGCGTTACTATTATAAGTACCACCAAAGCTATGGCTCACCTCAACTTGGCAAGGAACCCATCAAAGTGACGAACCTCAAGCTCGCATCCGATGGCAAATCTGTCTCCATTAATCTAGAGAAACTTAATCCCGGTTATGTCTACCAGCTGAATTTGAAAAACATCACTGCGATGGACAAAAACCCCGTGCTTAACACCTTTATCTGCTACACTCTCAATCGCCTCACTAATGGTGACAACAAGGCCCCTCATTTAACGGTCGGCATTCCTAAAGCTAAACCGGTTAGTAAGATTATTGTCGCGCAACCCAACGCACTGACACAGTCAAAACAAATTTTTGAGGCCGAAACAGCTGGGAGAAACGGGGCCAGAGTGGCCAAAAACAATGGTGGCTATACGGGCAAAGGATATATTGATTTCCAAGCGTCCTCCGGCGAACACCTCAACTGGCTGATCCAAACCAAATCTGCTGGGGGGCACACACTAATTTTTCGCTATGCTTTGATTGACGGCAGTCGCCCATTACAACTCAAGGTGAATGGAAAAGTCATCATCAAGACTCTTCCTTTCGCAAGCACCGGCAGTTGGACAAATTGGAAAACCCTCACCACAACCGCCTCGCTTAAGGCTGGAGTAAACGATATCCGCCTCGAGTCCACTGGGTCCAGCGGCCCGAACATCGATAACCTTACACTTGAGCGAAACTAACGAGGCATGACGCAGACCGTCACTACCTTTTATCGCTTTGTTGATCTGCCCGATTGCGAAGAGTTCCGCACGCGGCTGGAAGCCGAATGCAAAACGCACTCTGTACTCGGTACAATCATCCTCGCCACTGAAGGCCTCAACGCCACCATCGCCGGATCAAAGGCCGGTGTCTGGGCGGTGCTGGCGTTCATCCGCAGCGATGCGCGCTTTGCCGACATGCCGCACCGCGAATGTAAAACTGAACGCGAAACCTTCCACCGGCTGCGCCTCATCATTCGCCCGGAGATTGTCACGCTCGGCGATCCATCCGCAAACCCCAACAAGGCCGCCGGAAAATACGTTGCGCCCGAAGACTGGAACGAACTCATCAGCGACTCCGATGTGCTGCTGATAGATACGCGCAATGATTACGAAGTGGAGCTGGGCACATTCAAAAACGCCGTCAACCCCAACACCGCCGCCTTCGGCGAATGGGATGCGTTTGTGCAAAAAAATCTCAGCGAATCCAAAAAACAAAAGGTGGCGATGTTTTGCACCGGCGGCATCCGTTGCGAAAAAGCCTCCGCGCATTTGCTCAAGGAAGGATTTGAGGAAGTCTATCACCTCCAAGGCGGCATCCTGAAATATTTACAGGAAACCAAGCCCGAAGAAAGTTTGTGGGAAGGTGAGTGTTTTGTATTCGATCACCGCGTGACCGTTGTGCACGGCTTGGAGCGCGGTACCTGTGAAATCTGTTTCGGTTGCCGTTGGCCGCTCACGCCGGAGGATTTAGCTTCACCCGCATACGAACCGGGAATCTGCTGCCCCCGCTGCATCGACGCCCTCACCCCCGAACTACGAGCCCGCCGCGAAGAACGCCAACGCCAACAAACCCTCGCCCGCCAACGCGGCGAAAAACATATCGGGCAACTTATTGAAACGCCGGAGCAGTAACCGCTACTTCAACACATTCACCGTGCAGTTAATTTCTGATTTCACGGTTTCGCCCTTCGCGCCCTTGAGGTTGTATTGAATGCGCAGGGTCATGCACTTCTGCAGCTTGGGAATTTGGAGCAGCACGGTGCGGCCATCGGCACTAAGCTTGGCGCGGGTGATTTCCAGTTTGTCGCGGCCCTGCTTTTTGGGATCGCTGACGAGATAATCGCGTGAGCCGTAGCCGGCGGTGCGGCGGTAATTGCACATCTCGGCAGCGAAGCTGTCGGAGTTGCTGGCGGTTTCCTGGTCAAGCGATTCGCTGAAAGTTAGCGACACGCCTTTTTTGCTGACCGAATATTTCACCGGCACATGCAGCGGCTTACCGGTGTAGCGAAAACGATAAAATCCGCCGGGGCGCGACTTGTTCCCCGCCCAGCCAAAGAGTCCGCAGGCGTAGAGCTGACCGTCAACCGGATGAAACCGCCCGCGCATCACGCCGGTGGGAGTCTCGGCAATGGGCAGTTGTGCCACCCCGCCCTGCGGGATGCCATCAACCATCTCGTACGGCACGGTGAACAGTCGACCGGTGCCGTAGCTTAAATTAATCAGCGAGCCTTTCAGTGGGCCCCACTTGTCGCTGGTCACCCAAAGCTGTTGCGCGGGCGAGCGGTCGACGTTCTTGGCAATCCACACCACCGGCGGGTCATACTTCGACGGGTCACGACCCGGCACGTACGAGCCCATGTAGCCGTAAAAACCATCCTTGCGGATGAGATTAATGCGGTTCTTCGGCGTCCAGTGGCCTTCCTGATCGCTGGCAAAAAATGTGCCGTCGCCGTTCACCGTCACGCCATTGGGCGCACGGAAGCCATTGGCGATGCGCCAGCTCTTCGCTCCGTCCTTGCTCACCTTGATGATCGATCCGTGATGCGGCACCAGCCCGCTCTTCGCGTGCCGTGCGGCCTTGGCAAAATAAAAATTGCCCGCCGCGTCCGTCTGCAAATCCATCGCGAACTCGTGGAAGTGCTCGGTCACTTGATGGTCGTTGTTGAAGCTTTCGTAAAAATCCATCTCGCCGTCGTCGTTCGTGTCGTGCAGCCGCGTGATTTGGTCACGGCAACAAACGTAAATCGTCTCATCGACAATTTTGAGCCCCAACGGCTGAAACATCCCCGCCGCCACCCGCCGCCAAGTCAGCTTGCCCTTCGGTTGGTCGAGCCCACTGACAATCCAAACATCCCCCTGCCACGTGCAAACCGCCGCGCGCCGGTTGTCCTTGAAAAAATCAAAGCCACCGAGGCGCATCCACGACTTCCACGGATTCTTTTCTGGCAACTGAAACGTATCCGTCGCATACGGCCCCGTCGCCAAACCGGATCGGATATCGGTTTGCACCGTTTGCTTCCACTTCCCCTTGCCTCCTATCGTCAGCGCCAAGAGATTGGGTGGGTTGCCAGCTTTTTTCACGGCGGCGACTGCCTTTTTCAACACATCCAATTCTCCAGGCGGGCCACGCCAAATTAGCACCTGCAATTTGAGCCCTTTGTTCGCCGCCGGAATGCGGAGCCGCAGATTCGCGCCATCAGCCAAATCCCACAAACCCGAACCACCCAACACTGCAGCGCAAATCACATCGTCCTTTCCCGTTTGCATTGACACCAAATCTTTGTCGCCTTCCAAGTGAGCCGCACGGCCTTCGCCACGCGCCACTTGCATTTGAATTTCGCTCTGTCCGGGCGCAATGTGCAGGTTGCGGATGAAAACATTTTTGCCGTGCAGCGATGGTGATTCAAACACACCGCGCGTGCCGATGGTATACGAAAGCACCACGCGATTTCCGTTCACGTACAATCCCTTGTAATGCGCCCAAGCACGTGGCAGGGGGCCGTAAGATTTTTCATCCAACCCCTTCACACGCGCGTCATCGGCCCACTTGCCCGTGACACTACGCCAGCCGGGGCCGACGGGATTGGCAAACGCTTGCGCGCCAGTGATGGACGCGTGGGCGTTGTGCCGTCCGTCGAAGGCGATGCCGCGCCAGTCGATGAAGCCGCCGGTCCAGCCCGCGGCGCAGTTCATTAAATCGGTGTCGTACAACATGAACGCGCTGCCTTTGGAAACACCGCCTTCGCCCGCATCGAGGCGGATGGCGATGCCCTTATTGACAATGCCCGCGCCCGGCACCTCCAGTGAGGTCGAAAGGTACTGCCCATAATTCATCTCATCCCATTTGCCCGCAAAGGCAGGCAGGGAAATAAGCGCGGTAAGTATTAGCAATGTGCGTTTCATAAATGGTCGGCGCCGATTGTGGAGCAGCAACAGGAAGTGTCAATAACGACCCGTTTTCATTTTCACCGCGGAGGCACGCTCCGCAGCATCAACAGCCGAAACTCCAGCACCTCTGGGTCGGGAATTTTCAGCGCGCGCAGCGTGAACTCGCCCTTGCTCTTTTTTAATTCGATCATGCCATATTCACCGCCCTGAAGTTTTTCACGTACAAACCCTTGCTCGGCGGACGGTCATTCTCCATTCCACGATCCGGAACAGAAACGGTTACTTCAGCGCATTCACCGTGCAGTTAATTTCACGGCTTCGGCTTCTTCACGGCTTCGGCTTCTTAGCAGGCGGCTTAGCCGGGAGCACGGAGAGCCAGAGGTGGGGCGAGGTGGGGATGATGAAGTCGGGGAAGCCTTGGGGGACGCCGTTGTTAACGCTGGCGCTGGTGAGGGCGACGGTGGCGGGCGTGGCGGGTTTGCCTTCGGGCGTGATGGTAATGGTTAGCGGGGAGTTGTGGGGCGGTGCGTCTTTGGCGGCGATGAGTTTGAGGGTGGCGGTGCCTTTCTTTTCCATGATGACCGGCGCGGCGCTCACGCCTTTGGGCAAACCTTTTGCGGCGACGGTGAGTTTACCTTTGTAGCCGTCGAGATAATTGACGGTCACTTTCACTTCGTTGGTGACGCCGGCGTTTATGGCGAATTGCGGCGCGGCGACGGTGGCGCTGAAGCTTGGTTCGGGTTGGTGAATTTTCAGCGTGTAAAAATATTCACCACCGCCTTTGTGCAACAGACTGCGAACAACCGCGCAGAAACGGCCGGCGGCGGGGGCGGTCCAGTTGAGCAGCGGGTCGCGGTTTTTATTGGCGTCATCGTTGTTGGTGAGTTCTTTGCCGGCGGAATTCTCGACCGACAACCGCGCGTCCAGCAGGAAGCCGAGCGTAAACGAATCGATGTCCAGCCGATAGCGCGCGCCTTTCTTGGCGGTGAAGGCAAAGCGATCGATGTCGCCGGGCTTGTCGATGCGGCCGGAAATCGTCGCGGGTGCGGCGAATAATTGCGCAGTAGCGTTGGTGTCATTGGGCTCGTGCTCAGCCAACTGTGGCCACGGCGTCACCGGCAATCGCAGCGGGCCATTTGCGGCATCTACCGCCACAATGGTTTCGCGGCTGGAATTTTCGGGCGTGGCGGCGGAGGTGTTTTTTAAGTTCCAGCCAATCAATCCAACGCTGCCTTTCGTGGAAGCCGCGCCGTGCGGCCAAGCGTGGCGGATCCACGGGCCGTTGGTGAGGGTGATGCGATAAACATAATTTGCACCGCCGATGAAACTCGAGCTGCTGTTGGCGGGAAATTTGAACGCGGCGACCTGCAAAACATATTCGCCATCGCGATCGCATGGCCACACGAGACGCGGGTCGAGTGAGTGGGCGTCATGATTAAAGGCGAGCTTCACGCCTCGGTGATCGCGCAGCAGCAGCAACGCATCCATCGAAACACCGGCGGTGTACGCGTCGAGCTGCGCGATGAAAATTTGGCCGGCCTTGAGTTTGACGCGGTAACTATCCACATCGCCGCTACTTTGCAGTTTGCCGTGGACGACAGCGGGCAGCACGTCCACCGCCTGCGGTAAGAGCATTTCGTTGTTCGGCTCTTTCTCCGGAACATCAGGCGCTTTGCTCACAAAAAAAACGCGCGGCGGCGCGGTGCCGTTGCCATCATAAAAACGCACGAGATGAGGCCCAGGGGTGACGCCTTTCGTGACGGTGATTTTGAAGAAGCCCTTTTTTTTAGCATCGGCTGTGATCGTGATTCCGGGATCGTCCACCCAAGTTTTTAAGGGCCATTGAAACTTGCCGCCGATTTGCGCGAGCGCCTCGCTGCCGCGCTGGGCGCCGATGGGAAAAAGCCAATCCACCTGCGGCGGTGCAGCGGCTGCCGTGAGTGAAAATAAGATTGCCGCAATGAGTGCGAGGCCCATCACGCGAAGAGTTCCTTGATGCGCGAACCGCCGTCCACCAACTGCACCGGCCGTCCGGTGGCGGTGTGCAGCACCTGATGCGGATCGATACCCAGCTTGTGGTAAAGCGACGCGGCAAAGTCTTCCGGCGTGTAAACATTTTCGGCGGCGTAGTAGCCCTTTGCGTCGGTGGCGCCGACGATTTGCCCGCGCGGAATTCCCGCCCCGGCCAACAGCACGCTCATCGCGCCGGGCCAGTGATCGCGTCCGGCGTTTTTATTAACCTTGGGCGTGCGGCCAAATTCGCCGAGGCAAACGACCATCGTGTTATCGAGCTGCCCGCGATCGTCGAGATCGGCAATGAGGGCCGCGAGGCCTTGATCCCATTGGGTCATGAATTTGCCGTTGAGCGTCTTAAATATATTCCTGTGATGATCCCAGCCGCCATAATAAACCGTGACAAACGACACGCCCACCTCCGTCAAGCGCCGCGCCAACAGCATGCGCTGGCCAAATGAGTTCCGGCCGTAACGATCGCGCACCTTGTCGTCCTCCTGCGAAATATCGAACGCCTTTTGCGCGGCGGTTGAGGTGACAAGGTCGACGCCCTGCGCGTTAAAGCGGTCGAAGCTTACCGCCGGATCCTTCGCCACCTTGTCGGTGATGCGCAGCAGATTATCCAGATCGCGCCGCAACCGGCGGCGATTTTCCGCGCGGCCCTCGCTGATGCCCTGCGGCAAAACCACATCGCGCACCTTAAAACTTTTGTTGCTGGGATCGCCCGAGATGACAAAAGGCGCGTGCTCTGCGCCGAGAAAATTCGGCCCGCCCGAGCGCGTCATTCGGTCCATCGACATGTACGGCGGCAAGCCATCGATCACGCCGCGCGCATAACTGGTCGTCGCCCCGAACGACGGATGGAAGGTCACAAAGGCCCCGCAGTTCACTGGCACGGGCGTCGGCCGGCCGGTCATCATATAATGATTGCCGCCGCCGTGATTGGGATCCTTGTGCCAGATCGATCGTACGACCGTCACTTTGTCCGCCACCTTCGCCAAGTGCGGCACCTTGTCGCAAAAATGCACCCCCGGCACGCTCGTCTTCATTGCCCCAAATTCGCCGCGAATCTCCTTCGGCGCATCTGGCTTCGGATCAAAAGTTTCATAATGCGACGGCCCGCCATCCAGCCAAACGAGAATACAGTTAATCTTTTTCCCCGCCTTTGCCTCCCGTGCCCGCAACAAATCCGCCAACCCCAAGCCCAGCATGCCGCCCAAGCCCACCTGCAGAAAATCTCGCCGGCCCATGCCCGCGCAATTATATTTTGTCCGGTTCATAAAAAATCACCCCTCTCAAGGCCAGCCATTTCGACGGATTAAAAGTAACACAAATTCATCATGGCCGACTGTCGTAAATCAAAAATTCTTAATGGTTAAAAATGAACTCTGCCGAGTTGATGATGGCCCAGATGAAATCTTCGGTGGCGGTGCGGCGGGCGTCTTTTTTGTCTTTGATGGTTTCGTAGAATTTTTCGACTTGGGCGCGTTCGGCTTGGGTGGGGCGGCGGCTGAGGGTGGCAAGGTAAACTTCATCGGCGATTTCGGCCACGGTCATTTTACTGTCGGCCAGGCGGCGGGCGCGGCCTTGCGCGTGGGTAATTTTTTTCTGCAACCCGTCGCCGTGCATCAGGTGCAGCGCCTGGACGATGGTGCCGGATGTGTTGCGTTCGCAGGGAGGATCGCTACTGGAGTTGGGTCGGCCAAAGGCGTCGAGGAATTCACTGCTGATTTTAAAATTCCACGTCTCCACCGCGCGCGCACCGGGCCACGTGGCGGAAAAACTGGACGGCACGCCGGTCACGTCGCCGATGGCATCCATAAGCACCTCCGCGCGTAGGCGGCGCAAATACATCCGGGAAAAGTTGCGCGTGTCGGCGGTGTTGGTTTCGTTCGGCGTGTGGCTGAGTTGGTATAGGCGGCTTTGCATCACGGTGCGGATGATCGCCTTTTGGTCGTACTTCATTTCAACAAAATGTTTCGCGAGCGCGTCGAGCAACGCGGCGTTGACGGGCGGGTTGGAGGTGCGCAGGTCGTCCACCGGTTCCACGAGTCCGCGCCCGAAAAAATTTCCCCACACGCGGTTCACCATCGCGCGCGCGAAGAATGGATTGTCCGGCGCGGTTATCCAGTCCACCAGCACCTCGCGCGGGTCGGCCTTGGCGTCGAGCTCGGGCGTGGGCGCGCCGGGCGGCTTGGGGGCAAGGGCCTCGCCGGTGACGGGGTGTTTCACGCTGCCGCTGCCACCGGCAAAAAACCATTCCGTGCCGCCGGAAATCGGCGGCGAAACGCCCGAGCCCTTGCGGCCGATTTTCCCGAAGAATGCCGAGAACGCATGGAAATCGGTGAGCGTCCATTTCTCGTTTGGATGATTGTGGCAGCGCGCGCACTCGAGCCGCGTGCCGAGAAAAACCTGGCTGAAAATCTTCGCCAACTCCGGCGGCGTGCGCTTGTCGCGATAGACGACTGTCGGCCCAAACCGATGCGTGCTGCCGCTGGCCGCGACCATCGCGCGCGCGAATTGGTCCATTGGTAGGTTGGCGCGGAAGGACTCGCGCAGCCACTGGTCGAGAATGTAAACGCTCTTTAGACCCGCGCGGTCGGGATTGGGCCGCACGAGGTCCGCCCACTGGTTCGCCCAATGGTCGGCATAAGCGGGGTCGGCCAGCAGGCGCTCGATGAGTTTCCCGCGCTTGTCCGGCGAGGGGTCATCGATGAACGCTTTCGCCTCGATCGGCGACGGCAGGCGGCCGATGGCATCCAGCGAGGCGCGCCTCAAGAACTCCACGTCTGTGCAAAGATCTGAGGGAAACAACCCCAGTCGCTCAAACTGCACGTGTGCCAACTCGTCGATGAAATTGTTTTTCGGCAACGCGGCATACTGCTCGGCAGGCAGTCGGTTTTCCGCCGGCACCGTGATACGCGCAATGGCCACCTGCCCCATGTAACGCGCGAGAATGGTGCTCTCGCCATGAACCGTGCCGACGATCACGCGGCCGTGATCATCAACCGTCGCCACCTCGCCATCGTTGGCGACGAAATCCGCCAGCCCGGTCACGTCGCGTACGCTGCCATCGGAGTAATGCGCCTGCACGATGAGCCGCTGCGATTGCTCGCGCCGATACACGCGCGCCGTCGGCAGCACGCTCACGCGCTCCAGCGCCGGCTCATCTTCGCGCTGAAAAACCATCCCGTCGCGAATCCACTTTAGCAGCACCCGTTCCGATTCCGAGCCCGGCTGGATGCGCTGCCCGCCCTCGTGCGGGATGGCCAGCGTTGCCTTTTTAACAATGAGACTCTCCGATGGGAACGCCGGGAACACCCGCCGCCCGCGCGCGTCCTCAACAATCTCGCGCCAATCGCTTTCGGGATCGTAAGTGAACACCGAGAGTTTGAAACCATTTTGACCCTCCGGCTTGGCGTGACACGAGCCCGCGTTGCAGCCCGCCTTGCTGAGAATTGGCAGAACGTCATTCACGAAACTCAACGGCTGATTTGCCGCGCGCGGCTTGACGGTCAGTTTGAATTGCGCGGTGTGCGAACCGTACTTCGCCGTCACCACCGCCTCGCCCGGCCCCACGGCGCGCACTTGGCCCGTGCGATCCACCACCGCCACCTTGGGTTTGTCGGTAGAAAAATTCACATAATGCGTCACGTCCACCTCGCGGCCCGCGATGGCGCCGCTCACCAGCAACCGCTGCCGCGCATCCACCTCCAGCGCCACTGCGACGGGCGACAGCGTGATGCCCGAAACCCGCGGCGCACCCTCGGGCAGCGAGGTGCAGCCCGCTACCCCAATCAAAACTAAAATGGCTGACAAGCTTTTCATTTCAATGTCGCCGCGAGTTTCCGGTCGCGCCACAAATACACCGCGCCGTTTTGGCCGCCGGTGACGACGAGCTTGGCATCGGCCGAAACATCCACCGCGTGCAAGCGGCCGGTTGCACCCGACAGTTTACCCTCGCGCGCGGTGCCGGAGCTCTGCGCGCCGTCGTGGCTTTTTATGTCCGTAAACACGCGCGCCAAGCCGTCCTCGCAGGCGGTCACCAGCGCCTTGTCGTCGGATGTCCAGCGTAGCGCGGTGACGCCGCCCTTGTGTACGCGAATCACTGTGATCTTCTGGCGCGTTTTTAAATCCCAAACCAGCAACTCATGATCCGCGCTGGCGGTGGCCAGCCTTTGACCGTCACTGTTAAACGCCACGCCAAACACCGCGCCTTGATGCCCCTCGAGCTGGACGGTCATCTTGTGTGTCTCCAAATCCCAAACCTTGGCCACGCCGTCGGCTCCGGCGGTGGCGAGCTGCCGCCCATCGTGGCTGGTGGCCATCCCGTAAATTGTATCCCCATGCGCGCGCCACTCGGCGAGTCTTGCGCCGTCGGACAGTTTCCATCGGCGCACCATCCCGCTGGAGGCCGGCGCGCCATCAGCGGTGAACAACGTGGCGTTGTCGTCCGCGAACTGCAGCGCCGTCACGCGCCCGTCCAAGGCGGTCAACTCGCGCGCGAGTATTAAACTGGAATTCCACAGCTGCACCTTGCGATAGCCACCGGTGGCGAGCCATCGGCCATCAGGGCTCCAGGCAATGGACTGCACGGCATCGCGATGACCGGCGAGCGTCGCCACCACTTTGTTGGTTTGTGACAGGTCATGCACCACCACCGTGCTGCCGCGCGCGATGGCGAGCCGCTTGGCGTCCGGCGACAGCGCCACGCCAAGCACGGGCGCATAACCTTTTGGCAACGCGACCAATGTGTCGTGCGCCGGTCGCGCGCGGTCCTTTAATAACGCGGCGTCCCACTCGGCCCCGGCATTCACCCAGTCCGACAACGCGGTGATGGCGCGCGGCAAAAGCTGGACCTTGGGTGGCATGTGCGGGTCGGCGGCGGGCTGGAGCGATTGGATGAGTCGGCTGGCCGCTGCCCGTCCAGGCAGGAGCACCTTGCCCTCCTCGCTGCCACGCAGCGCGGCCGCACGCGTGGTGAGGTCGAGGCCGCCCTTTTCCTTGTCCGGATTATGGCAAGAAAAACAATTCGCCTTCAGCAACGACATCGCCTCAGGCGTGCCGGCTATCACCGGTGCCGCCAGAATCGCGGTTGTGATGAAAACGAGGGCTCGCATTATCTCACCACAGAGACACAGAAAACACAGAAATTGTTCAATGTTTTTTGGAGGGACATACGAATCATCGCCCTACCGTGATGCCCCAACCCGCCGCAGCATCAACAGCCGAAACTCCAGCGCCTCTTTGCCGGGGATTTCCAGCGCGCGCAGGGTCAGTTCGCCTTTACCTTTTTGCAGGACGATTTCGCCCATGTTCACTGACTTGAAATCTTTCACGTACGATTCGGCCCGCGGCACGCGGTCGTGTTCCTGCCCGCGCGCGGGGGCTTCGTGCGGCTGCGCAATCGTGTGGCGAAGTTTGTTGCCATTGTGGCTTAGCTCCAGCACGGTGCCTTCGCTGCCCTTGGGCACGGCGTAGTGCAGCGTCACTTCAAACCGCCCATCGGCACCTACCTCTGCGGGCCATATGAGTTGATCATCGAGCTTTGTCCAGTTTGTAAAATACGAGCAATTGGGAAACCGATTGGAACGCTTGAGACCGCCGTGGGCGGTGGCGTCGCGAGCGGGGATTTGGGTCCATTCAAAATCCGGATGGCCAATCACAAAGGCGCGCGTGTCTTTGCCCAGTTCCACTACCACGGTTTTTTTCCAGTGGGCCACTTGTTCGCGCAAGCGGGTGGCGAGGGCTGGATTGGTTTTGCTGATATCTTTGCGTTGGCCAGGGTCAGCGGTCATATCAAAAAGTTTCCCTGTGTGATCGAGCCGATGCGTTTGTGTGCGCGCGCTCACGCGTCCTTTCCAGTGTGAAAAAATAATTCGCTCCTTCCACTGCCCTTTTTGCCCCAACAGAAAGGGCTTAAGGCTGCGGCCATCGAGTTTCTTTTTGCTAATGACGGGAATGCCAGCGCAATCGGCCAGCGTGGGCAGCAAATCAATCACCGACGCGATGGGTTTTACTTCCGTACCTTTCGGGATTCGCCCGGGCCAACGCACGAGCAACGGCGAGCGCACGCCGCCTTCGTCGGTGGAGCCTTTGCGGCCTTTCATGCCGCCATTCCAACGCCACCCATTCGGCCCGTTGTCGTGGAAGAACACCACGATGGTATCGTTAGCAATTTTCATTTCATTAAGTTTTTTGAGAATGCGCCCGACGTTCCAATCGATGTTTTCGCACATTGCCAGTGCGCACCGTAAGTGCGGTAGGTCTTCTTTTTTGGAGTCTCGATTGTGCATCGTGATTTTTTTGTCCTTAAATTTATTCCACCAGCGGTCCGGCACTTGCATCGGGCTGTGCGGTGTGTTGTACGGCAGATAAGCGAAAAACGGCTTGTCGGCCTTATTTGCTTTTTCCATAAACGCCATCGCCTTGTTTGTGAAATCATCGACGCAAAACCCCTCGCCCTTCACAAGGCGGCCATTGTGCTCCAGCGGCGGGCTGAAGTAATCTCCCCAGTGGCCGGAGCAAAA